>JAKPGL010000180.1 GCA_029550925.1 Planctomycetota bacterium | reverse complement strand
TCGTTTTGCAGGGTGCTACCGGCAAAAACTTTCCGGGAGCACGTCGCCATCCGGCTAAACGAGGGCAGCAATTTTGACCAAGTTGTCGGCGGGGAATTAAAACACGGAGTGCTGACGGAAGAAACGATCCGTTACCGAGTGGATAGCTACGGAAAAATCCTGAAACTGGACCGTTCGGCTATTGTGAATGACGACCTGCAGATTCTGACTCAACTCCCGCAGCTTATTGCCCGGTCGGCGGCCCGGAAAGTAAGCGACGTCGTGTATGCCGTTTTGACCGATGCGGATGGGTTCTTTTCTTTGGCCCATAAAAACTTGCTGACCGAGGCCACATCGGCCCTTTCGTTTTCGTCCTTAGCGGATGCGGTGAAACTATTGCGACTTCAGAAGGACGCCGACGGTCTGCCTTTGGACATCGTCCCCAAGGTGTTGCTGGTTCCTCCCAGCCTGGAGGCCACAGCCCGGGCGCTTTTGGCCAGTCAAGAATTGAATCAGACTGGAGACCTGGCACCTACGGGCAACCCATTGAGCAGTCTCAATCTGGTCTTGGAGGTGGAGCCACGGCTGGAAGACGACTCTTCGACGGCCTGGTATCTGTTTGGCGGCCCAATGGATCAGCCGATGATCGCCAGTTTTCTGAACGGGCAGGAAGCCCCTACAATCGAAACTGCCGATCCAGGCCCCGAATTTTTAGGCTTGGCTTGGCGTGGATATATTGACTTCGGGGCGGCCCTTGGCGATTACCGGGCGGCCGTGAAGGCAACAGGCGTTTAGTTTTTCCGTTCCATTGTGGGTTCTCCTCTTCCATTGCCGAGCAGGAAAGCAATCTTGCTCGGCTTTTTTTGTATTGCACGGATGGCGTTCTTGAGATAGGATTTCCTTCGCCCAAGTTTTTGCCCTCTTTTAATGCTGGAACCCGGCTTCCAGGCCAAGAACATATACTGAACATCATACTGAACAGGAGGGGCTATGGGCGTTTTCCGAAAAGTCCGCACCCGCTGGTATTATCAGGGCAAGCAGATTTCAGCAGCCGAGGCTCGGCGGCGTCAATCCCAAGGGGAACAGGTGGAACGACGCCGGGAGCGGAGCGGCGTCTGGTATATTAAGTATCGCCGTCCGGACGGCCAGGCGGTGGTAGAACCTGCTTTTTCAGACAAAGAGGCAAGCCTGGAATTGCTCAAACGGCGACGCCAGGCGGCGGAACGGGAGGCGATAGGCCTAACGCACCCCGCCGACCGCCACCTTCTGGAGGAGGTCGAAACGCACCTTGAGGATTTTCAGCATGAGCTAATAGCTAGGGGGCGGACTCGGAAACACGTAAAGCTAACCCTCCGGCGGATCAAGGCGGTGCTGGAACGGGCCAGGTGTAAGAGGCTTGCCGACATACGGCCCCAGGCGGTCCGGGATGCTTTGCTGGCTTTACCCGTTGCGATCGAGACTCGAAATCATCATCTCATAGCCTGCAAAGCGTTTACCCGCTGGCTATGGCGGCAGGGGAGAATGGCCGAGGACCCCCTGGTCGGGCTAGGCCGGTGGAACGCCGAACCGGACCGCCGGGTCCATCGGCGGGCTTTGACTCAAGAGGAGTTAGGAAGGCTTATTGCTACAACAAAAAACTCCCCTTGGACGTTCCGAGGGCTTTCAGGGCCGGACCGGGCGGCTTTATACGTAGCCGCAGCCTACACGGGCTTGAGGGTTTCGGAACTAGCCAGCCTGACGAGGGCCAGTCTGGCTTTTCAAGGCGATCCCCCCACGGTAACGGTGTCGGCAGCCTATTCCAAACACAGGCGGCAGGATGTAATCCCTATCCCCCCCTGGGTAGCGGAATACCTCCAGCAATGGCTTTCTAAACGGCAAGTCTTGCCCGGTCCAGGCGTCCCCCTCTGGCCGGGGGGCTGGAAGGGGCGAGCGGCTTTCATGTTGCGGCAGGACTTGGAAGCAGCGGGGATCCCCTTCCTGGATCAATCAGGCAACAGGGCGGATTTTCATGCATTACGGGCTTTCTACGCCACACAGTTGGCCCGACTAGGGGTTAATCTCCAAACGGCCCAAGCCTTGTTGCGGCACTCCGACCCCAAGCTCACGGCCAAAACCTACACCAAGCTAGGAATAGCCGATCTAGGGGGGGTTGTTTCTTCTCTAGCCCCCCCGCCCACCGGCCAACAGGCAGCAGAGAACCAGGGATAACCTGGTGCACCTAAAAGAGCACCTACCCCCTAAATGGGGACTCCCCCCAATGGGTCCTTCCTGGCCATTTGCGCTTCGTAGGGGCCGGGGGAACACTCACAAAACATGGCACACTTTCTTTCTCAAGGCATAGGTGGGGGCAATTCTCAAACTTCACGCCCCCCATAGGTAGGGGATTAGGCAAGGTGGACGGTGGTGGACGATGTGTGGACGCAAAAAAATACGACCGTCCACGCATGGTATCGCCGTAATTCCTTTTTTGATAAGGAGTTATGAAAAGCCGTGGACGGTGTGGACGATATGGACGGTTATTTCCTTTACTTTACCTTTTCTTTTCTTACCTTGTGGATTTCAGCAATTTTTAGGTGCACGTTTAGGTGCACCAGTTTTTGGCGTCAACTATCCTTTTTGTGCACAAACTATCACAAACCCACCTCTTTGCGTTAGCATTTCTTTTTAGCTGTAAACCCTATGATTTCAAGATTTTGCGTGTTTTTGCCGGGTTTTTCTTCAAGAGGCGCCGCCCGGATTCGAACCGGGGATGGCGGATTTGCAATCCGCTGCCTTAGCCGCTTGGCTACGGCGCCCTAATCAGACCGGCTAAACCAGCCAACCGCCCTTCTGAGGGGGGCTTTCGGTTTTTTTCACTTCGGGATTTGGGGGACCGCTTTTAAGCTTCTCCAGCAAACCCGAAACAATGAACTACCGAAGAATTTTCGGCCCAACTCTTATTAAAGATAAGGAGAATAGGGATTTTATCAAGCCCCCTCGGGGAGGATTTTAAAACGGAAGAAAAAGAACCAGCCCCAAAGGGGGGATATATCCTTTCGAGGTTTCCAAGGGGCAGAAATTTCTTGAACGTGCTTCTCAACAAGGCATCCAGGAAGGTATTTTCGGCGGAGCAAGTCTCTCTTGGCAATCTGAGATGTGTAGGTAAAATGCTACTTTGGAGAGTATAGGTAAATTGCATAAAACAGATGCCCTTCCGGCCACCCCCTTCCCGTATCCCGTAGATCAGCAAATTATTGTTCTGCGGGCACAAACATTCGAAAGTCGATCTGTCGAGGCGGCGGAAACTGACGGCGGACCCGTTGTCGCAATTTCTCGTCGATCGGGATATGTTCGGCTGCGGCGATCCGTTTTTCGTGCCAGGCAAACCATAGGTCCGTCAGCGAGACTTCGCCTTCCTGGATGGTGGCAAAATCGTATTGGAAGATTTTTTCGACGTCCTCGAGCCGACCGAGTTCAATGGCCGCTCTAGCCCAAAGCAATTGGACCCGTTCATGCTGCCGGATTTTGTCCGGCAGGGCGTTGACAAACTCATAGACCTCGGCAAAACGTCCCGCCTGGGTGAGCAGTTGCATATATTCGATGGCCAGGGGGGCGATTTGGGGGCCGGTCTGCCAAGCTTGGAGCATGAGTTGGCAGGCCTTTGGGCGGTCGCCGCGTCGGTTGGCCAAGACGGCCAGGTTTCGCAGCGTCCAACCGGTTTTTTGACAGGCCAGGGACGCTTCCCACGCCTTTTCTGCTCCGTCCAGGTCCAGGGCTTCCATGCGGAGATTGCCTAGATGCCACCAGGTGAGCCAGTGGTTGCCTTCGGGGGTCTGGGCGGACTTTTCTAAAAGCGGCGCCCATTCCGGCTGGGTCATCAAAGCGCCTGGGTCCGTGGTGGTCGGCTCTTTAGGAGGCAAAGCTCCTTTTTCCAGCAGAGCGATCCAGGGGGCTTGTTCTGGGCCGAGCGACTGGGACGGAAAAGGCAAATGCTCCGGGAGTGGATCGGGCAGTCCTTGGGCCTTGCATCGCCGCCGCTCCAGGGCCGCCCATCCAGAACCCATCTGGAGCACCCGTTCTGGCGGCTGGATACCGATGTGAGCAAACTGTTTGTCCCACTGGTCCATTTGGGCCCTTGGCAAGATTTTTTCCAGGGCCGCATCGGCCGTCTTCCACGCAGCGGTCCAATCTGGTCCGTGGACGACCTTCGGGTCCACTTCCAGCAGTCCGAAGGCTTCGGTCCAGGCCCAGGCGGTTTTGGGTGGCATGGGGAGGCTTTCCATTTGGGTTTGGGCCAGGCCAGCTTGGATTTCCAGATAGGCTACGCCTGGCTGGGCTAGGAATTCCTGCCAGCGGCGTCCGCCCTGGCTCATCCCCCAGGCGAAGATTTTTCTGCCTCGAAGCGGATCGGTCGAGACTTCAAAGAGGCCCTTGCCTTGGCCGTCCACGGCGGCGATCCAACGTCGTTGCCCCTCCGGAATCCGGGCAAAAAGGTCGTAGGCTCGTTGGGACTGGGTGGTGTAGGTCATGTCCCGGCCTTCATAGTGGGGCAGTTTGGCGATGGTCAGTTCGCCGCGCTCGTAGCTATGTGTGAGGCCGGTTTCCGTCGGTTCCAAGACCCGAACGTCTTTTCGTTCGGGCACGGCGATATTTGTCCACCAGTACATGGGGATTTCTACATCGTGCGGGTTCAGGATGCGGATATGGGCAAACAGCACCGGCGAGCCGGGCGGCAGATGGAAGTCGATCTGCCAGGGGAAACACCGCACGCGATCCCACTGGTAAATCCTGAGCACAGGTTCCCCTTGGACGCCCCGGACTTGGGCGGCAAACAGAGGCGAACAGGTCAGATAATAATGGCCCCGGAGCGTGGTGTTCCATTCAATGCCGCCGCTGAACCAGGCGTTGCGCAGGGCCAGATTAGCCGGTTGGAAGACTGGATTACGGGCCAGAAGCTCCCGCCCAGTAGGCTTGTGCAGCAGGGAGACCAACCGGCCGCCCAATTGGGGCAAAAAGACGGCCCGCAAGTTTTCATTTTCCAGCACCAGGGAGTCGAGACAGCGGAGTTGTTTCTGTCGGGTATATCCGTCCTGCATTCGGTAGGGCAACGCACGCCAGGCCACCCGCCAACCGAGATACTTTCGTTCCTCGGCCGGAATGGCCGGGTCTAGCCGGAGGGTCTCGTCCTCTTTCGGGCCTCGAAACATAGGCAGAGGGTTTTCCGGTCCCACGTCTGCGGCCGGTAGATAGTACCCTTCCCAACGGAGTGTGGTCGGCTGGGCGGTAGAGACGTTAGCGGGGCGAAAGACCAGAGAGCACATAAATACCACCTGAATGATTTGCCAAAACCCTGGATAGTCTGCCGTTGGAGAAAAGGGAGTTTTCATTGTCTGGTCTCCTTTAGGAGAGACAGGAAAAGGATATGGCCAAATCGAAAGGCGGCCTTATTTTACTATCGGGAAAGCGGGGAGGGAAGAAACGGCTGGGGCGATTTTGCTGAAGAGGTTTAGAAGCTCTAACAAAACGGCTTTTCCTACTCACTTCCTGCGGGGAGAAGAATAGGTCGAATCTTTTGGGGCTTCATTTTGTTAGAGCCTATTACAGCGAGCCGACTTTTTTGAGCAGTTCTCGGTATTGTGCCCGTTCGAGTTCGGGGATTTGGTCGATGGAGAGTTCGTGGGCGTCTTTGGCCACCTTGAGGGCTTTGGCGGCGGCGTCGGGGTCGTTGGCGGCCATGTGGGCCAGGGCGAGGTGGAAGTAACGCAGCCCGGTCGGGTCCATACTGACGGCCTCCCGCAGGAGCGAAACGGCCTGAGCCGGTTGACCTAACGCCAGATAGGCCATCGCTTGGGTGTCCAACAGATACGGCATAGGGCCTAGGATAGCGATTGCCTGCTGGACGAACTCCAGGGCTTCTTTGGGGTTTTTGCCGCTGGCGGCCAAGACATAGGCCAGGTTATTGGCGGCGGCGGCCCGCTCCAGTTCGTTCAGGTCCGAGCGGTCGATCAGTTGGCGATAGATGCGTATCAGTTCATCGTATCTGCCTTGGAGGTCCAAAAGGCGAGCCAGTTGGAACGGCGCCACGCGGGATTGAGGATTTTCTTCCAGAGCTTGTTGAATCCAGCCTTCTACTTTTCGGAAATGTTCCGGCTTGGCCCGTTTCTGCTGGGCGGTGAGTATATTGAGGGCAGGAGTGAGGATGGCTTCGGCTTTGAGGGCGCCAATGGCTGCTTCGCATTGGCTCAAGGCTTCTTCCAGAGAACCATGCCGACCCAGAAATTCCGCCAGCACAATGCTTCCGCCGGGAGCGGTTTCGGCGAATTCTTGATAGAGTTGTCGGGCGGCTTCGTACTGCTGAAGCTGTTCCAGCAAGGCGGCAGCGTCCCGCAACCAGCCGACCTGCTCCGGCGGCAGGGGCCGAGGTATCGACTTTTTGATCAGTTCCACCGCTTCCTGAGCTTGACGAGTTTGTACCAGATATCGAGCCTTCATCGCCATTGTCCGCGGCGAATTCGGAGCGATCTTCTCCAACCGATTGAGCCAAATCTTGATCTCGGTGGGCGGTTCTCCGTGTCGGAAAAGCATTTCTAAATAGGCTTCTAGAAAACGAGGTTCCGACCCCTTTTGGGTCAGCAGATCGGCCATCCGGTCTCGGCAGAGGGACCACTGGCCGACGCTGTCGTAAAGTTGGGCCAGCAAGAATTGTTCGTCCGGAGACAGACGTTGGCCGGTTGCTTGGAGCCGCTTTTGGAGCGATTCTAAAATCTCGATGGCTTGTTGTTGAGCGGCGCGTTCGGGACGTTTGGCCAAGATGATTGCCTTGAGTTGGAGGTCGGTCGGATTGTCTTTTTCCTGTTGGAGGTTTTCATCCACAAGACGCAAGGCGTGGAGATGGCGGCGGTAGTCGCCCATGGCGGCCAGGGTGCGGGCCAAGGCCCGCCGAGCGCCAAGAATCTGCGCCTGATATTTCTTCGGATCTTTTTGCGTCGTCTCCAACAGATCGTTCAGTGCTTTGGCGGCCTTGTCCAGTTGGCCAGTACGGAAATAAAATGCGGCGGCCCGATCCAATAGCCCAATGTCGTCCGGTCGGCTCCGAAGGGCCTGTTCATATTGTTCGGCGGCTCGGGCCGGCTGGCCGATCAGCTCGTATGCTTGGGCCAAAAACAAGGGGGCTTGGTCTTGAGGCAATTGCACTTGGGCTTGACGAAGGAGTTGCTCGGCTTCCGGGAGTTTGTTTTGGGCCATCAGGGCGGCTACACAAGCCAGCCAGGCTTCCGTGAGGTTTGGGGCCAGTTGGATGGCGCGTCGGAATGCCTGTTCGGCTTCGGGAAGTTTTTTGGCCCGTGCTAACAAGTGGCCATACCACAGGAAATCCACGGCCTGATTCGAGTTTGCCACGGTTTTGGCGGCCAGTTCTAAAGCCCGTTCTAGTTGGCCGGTCCGTTCGTCCAACTCGATCCGAAGCCGCTCCATCTGGGGCCCTAACCCCCGACCGCCGAGTTTTTCCAACTGCTGTTTGGCCTCGTTGAATCGTCCGCGGGCATAAAGCAACTGCACCAACTGCTGTAAATGCACCGGGTCCAAAGGCGCCATATTGCTGGCGTCTTGATACAACCGGATAGCGTCGTCCGGCCGTTGCTCCATGACGGCAATTTCGCCTTCCAACAGGAGCAACTTGTACCAGGTGGGGCGGGATTGCCGGGCCTCCTGCAAATGCTGTTTGGCCCGCACGAGCGACCGCTCCTCCAACTGTTTATGGCGAACGGCCCAGACCAATCGGGCCGCCTCCGCATAGTTCCATTCGGCGCTGCGTCGGCCCAGAGCCTCGGCCAATTGCTCTGCCGCTTCCGCCATTGCTTTCGCATCGTCCATTTCCCGAGCTAGTTCGAACAAGGCCAAAAACAATCGAGCTTCCGATGCACCGGCTGAGACGGCTTTTTTCCAGCTCTGTTGGGCTTCCGCCCGATCGCCCAGCACATAATAGGCCAGGCCCAAATGTTCCCAAAGTTCCCGTGCTTCGTCCTTGGGGAGTTTGTCGGCCTGTTGGGCCAGATCGGCCAAAATGGCCTTTCCTTTCTCCCTGCCAAGTCGGGCAGCCAACGAAACCCGGATCAGACGGACCAAACGCGCATCGGCCAGTTTGTCCTGAAATTGCTCTACCATCTTTAGGGCGGCTTCCGATCCTTCCTGCAGCGCTACCAGGGCGATCAACGTACTGACCAAGCTGGGATGGTTCGGATGCTCCTTCAGCAGTTGTTCGACCACCGAGCGGGCCTCCTGGAGTTTGCCTTGTTTGGCCAGAAAATCAGCCCGCATCAGGGCTATGGGAATTTTCTCCCCTTCCTCCAGTTGGCCCATTTTCTCGAAAAACTCTTCCACCCGAGACCAGTCCCGTTGGCCCTCGGGCGTCTGCATGGCCTCGGCCACCAGGAGCTGATAGATGACCGGACGTAATCCGGCGTTCTGATATATCTTGTCCAGCTCTTGGGAATTACGGATTTTTCGGAACTCCACCACGGCCCGCTCTGTCTGGCCCATACGCAGCAGGGCCGAGGCCGCCCCAAGCCGCGCCACCGTCATGTTCGGGTCGTACTCCAACACCCGCTGATAAGCCGCCAACTGCTTGTCGGGAAGCCCCAATTGCTCATAGCAGGCCCCCAACAGTAGGTCCGCCCGCCGCCCCAAATCCCCAAGCCGTTCCAGGTCCGGCCGAATCCGCTCCAACTGATAACAGGCCTTTCGCCACTGGCGCTCCAGAATTAACACCTGCGCTTCAAAAAACTGAAGCACCTCCGGTCGAAACGGAACCTTCTCCATCTTTTTGATGACTTCCCGGGCCCCTTGCACATCCCCTTTCTGGAGCAGAACGCTGAATAGTGGAATCAGGGCTTGGGGGTCTTTCATCTGTTGGAGGGCCTCGGCGGCTGAAGAGAGGTTCTCGGTTGCCTGCCCAAGCCGGGCCTTAGCCGCCAACACCCGCTCCTCCGTCGGCGCAATGGCGGCCGCCTGGTCCACATAATGACCTGCTTTGGTGCGATCGCCCTCGGCCAAGGCCAATTCCGCCGCCGTCAAAAGCACCTCGATATTACGCGGCGATAGCTCCAGCGCCTTTTGGATGTCCTGGCGGGCTTTGTCCAACTGCTTGCGACTGTGATAAAAGCGGGCACGGACCACATAGGCCCGGGCCGACTCCGGATTGGCCAGGACCATCTGCTGAATCACCGTCTCCGCCCGTTCGATGTCCTGAATTTTTTCCGAAAGTAAACCGGCCAAAAGCTCATAGGCATCCACGGCGTTTTTATCTTCCGCGGTAAGCTGTTCTAAAATGCTCAGGGCCTCGCGGAAATGCTCCGTGCGGATCAGCGCCCGGGCCAATTGGACGGCTAAGGAGGAATCGTTCGGCGCAATTTCTCGAAGCCGACGATAATAAGTGATCGCCCGATCATCCATGCCCACCTGGAAAGAAAGTTCCGCTAGCTTGCGTAAAACTTCCATATTTTCCGGGTCCCGAGTGGAAGCCATTTCCAGCGCCTCACGGGCCTGGAGCTTGGTTCCCCTCGGAGAGCCGGGTTTTTCCGCCTGCTCGGCTAAAAGGAGGGCCAGTTTCGAGAGGGCCTGAAAGTCTTTCGGACGAAGCCCCACATAGCGTTGGTATTTTTCGACGGCTTCTTCGATTTTTTTGTTGGCCTGTTCGTGCTGACCCCGTTGTTGCAGGTCTTTGGCCTCCGTTTCCGCAGCCTCCGCCTCTCGAAGGATTGCCTGGGCAGTTCGGCGAACCTGAGCCCCGTGCAGCAGCCACACTCCCGCCACCGCGCCCACCAACCCCACCAATAAACCCACCACCAACTTCCAATTCACCACTCGATGCGTGCGTCGTGAAACCATCGGCAAACCTCGCTTTTTCGGCGTTTCCCATCCCGGTGAGGGGATCGGGGGCAAATCCATTCCGCAGGGCGGCAAAATGCCCGAATATCTGGGGGATCGGCCAATCGGCCCCTCGTAAGTAACTCCGTTTGTCCGTAATACCGTCTCTCCGACGGTACATTCTTGCTCTACCCGGGGAGCAGGCCCGTCTGACACACTAGGTTACAAACCAGTCTGACAGACGGGGCTACCGCACCACTCGCTCGCCCCAGAGTCAACTCCATTCCAATTCTGACTCCGGAAAGAGTGCAACTGCAAAAATTATACGAATCCTACGAGGAAAATGCCTCAAGGGGTAAAAAGACCCCCCAAAATAGGTAAGGATCGGGGACGTTTGCCCAGCCTGATATCCTCTATGAATCCCTTCAGATGGGGGGTGCCCAGTGCCCTCTTTCAATCGTAGTCTTTTTCCAACCACAGTCAACAACCAGCCGATCCACAAACCGCCCCGCCTCTCACCGGCTGTCAGACGGTAACGCCGGCAGTCAAGCCAGTCTTGACGGATTGTGGGCTATAACAAGGGACGCTGCCCTGGGGGGCCAGAATCCTGCCTCGGCCCAAGCCGAAAAACGGACTGCGATTCCGAACCGCAAACAAAAACGGCCCTCACCGCACGGTGCGGGTTGGGCCGAAGAAGTCCACGTGTTATGAACGACTTTGGAAGAAAAGTTCCCCGCAAGTCGGGAGCGAGGAAAAGGGGACTTTTTTAATAATCTGCATCACTAAGGCTGCCCGAGAGGCCAGCCGTTTTGCTGTCCGGAGTCATCAGATGATGATACACCAGGGGAGCGATACTATCCTTTAGGAACTGCTGATGCCCATCGCAGAACGAAACAATCACACCGCCGGGATGGTAAGAAGAAGGCCGGGGATAAGAGCTGGTTTTCGGGTAATTGACCCGCAACGAGCCATCCGTTTGCCAAATAAAACCTACTTGAAATTCACCAGTCCCCGTCCAGGCGCTAGAGTTGCTATAGTTTTCCCAGAGTGTGGCATCGATATTTTCCGAAATCAGTAGCGTCGTGGCCGCCCCGTCATGTTGGCTCAAGTAATCCAAACTCATCGTGGGAGGCCTGGAAGTGGCGGTGATCGTTACATCGTGATTGAAGAAAACCCCGTGGCTCTGGGGGGGAGTGGTGGTCGGTTCCGCGCCGTTTTGATCCTGCTGGCCGCAGTTGGCCACATAAGAAAGATATGTGCTGGTGGAAGTTACAGAATCGGGAGGATCGCTCGGACAGACTAAAACCTTCAGATAAACCGCCGTGGTGGTGCCAGTTTGCCAGTTCTTATAGATATCGGTCCGCTCCAGGGAAGGCAAAATCGGTACCACCCAACTTCCGATCACATAATTGGTTGCATTGGGCAATCCGATCCGGTTTCGGTAGCCTGGAAATTGGCGGTTGTCCCCTTCGTAAAGAAGCAAAGCCGTGGCAATCTGCTTTTGGTTGTTTTGGCAACTGGCTCGGCGACCGCTTTCCCGGGCCGATTGCACCGCAGGCAACAGCAGCGCCATCAACATCCCGATGATGGTAATCACCACCAACAATTCCACCAAGGTGAAACCTTTTTGGGCTCGCCCAGTCATGACGGCTCCTCCCGCTTTCGGACTTTTTGGAAACTCGCTGCGGCCTTGCCCTTATGTATTATCGCAAAAGAGCCTGCCAACTTCCAGTGGGGAGCACGCGAAATTGCCATTTTTTTCCTCCCCGGCAGCGGGCATTCCGTCTCCGTAACGCCGTCTGTTAGACGACGGTTGGGCTCAGTTTTGACAGACTAAGGCTCGTGCTGTCTTCTGTTAGACGATATTTCGGCCAGTTTAGACAGACTGGATTCCGTAGCCCCGTTGGGCAGGCGGTACCTTTTCTTCTTTCACCCCCTGAAGAGGCTGAGAAAAGCCTTTTCGATCTTTTCTAGGCCGGCAGTTCTCCTAAGGTCTTTCTTAGAAAGATGTTACGTCTTCTGTTTCGTGGGGTATATTAGAAGGAACCCATTTTAGGCGCCGACGAGGAAAGCCGTATGAGTACATCGATTCCTGGGGATAATGCTCAAGCCATTCTTTCGGGGGGGGTGTCTGGGATCCAATCCCCCACTCCGGGAGGCCCTAAAACCCAGGAAATTTCCCCACAAAATAATCATAAAATCCCCCCTATAAGGCGTATCTTCGTCGTCCTGCCCGCCTACAACGAAGAAGAAAACCTCGGCCCCCTGCTGGACGGCATTGCCCAAACCATGGCCGAGGAAGCCCTTGCCTACCAGGTCATCCTGGTAGATGACGGCAGCCAGGACGGGACGGTGGCCATCGGTTTGACCCGGCAAGATCGGATGCCGATCCGGATCGAGCGGCATCCGCAAAATCAGGGGCTGGGCCGGACCATTGCCGATGGTCTCCGCCTGGCCGCCGCCGAAGCCTCCCCCCAGGACATTATTATTACCCTGGACGCCGACAATACCCATCCGCCCGGCCTGATGGGGGCCATGATCCGTTCAGTCCGGGAGGGCCGGGACCTGGTGATTGCCTCCCGCTATCAGCCGGGGGCTAGGGTCCTGGGGGTGCCTCGGATGCGGCGGTTTTTCAGTTGGGCGGCCAGCCGACTGTTTCGCCTGGTCTTTCCCATCCCGGGCGTATGGGATTACACCTGTGGCTATCGGGCGTATCGGGCCTGCCTCTTGCAGGAAGCCTTCCGCCGATACGGCGATCAACTGGTCAGCGAGGCCGGTTTCGCCTGCATGGTGGAACTGCTGCTGAAACTCCACAAACTCGGGGCCATCTGCGGCGAAGTGCCGCTGGTGCTCCGCTACGACCGCAAAGCGGGCCGAAGTAAAATGCGTATAGGCCGAACCATTAGCCGAACCCTTCGATTGCTCCTTCGGCATCGGCTGGGCCGGGCCAAACCATAGCCAATCACCGGGATGGAACGCCGTCTGTCAGACGGTAACTTGTCAATCCACCGGAAACCAAACCACTCTGATACACAGGATTACAACACAATCCTCCCCATGAACGCGAGCCATTTTTCTGCTGCTCCGGAAAGTTCTGGACCCTCTGCGGAGAAAAGGGGTGTACCGGCCCTCGCATCTCGGCGGAGTTTCTGGATAGGGCTTCTCGTGGTGGGGCTTGTCTGCGGGGGAATGTATTTTTATCGACTAGGCCATTGGCCTTGGGACGTGGATGAACTTTCATCCTTAGAAGAAATGGGGCTATTGGCTCCGGAGATTCGCTCGACGGCGTTCCATCCGGAGAGCATTGTGGTGCGACTTCCTCGGCTGGTGCCGATCTGGTACAGCGTTCAGAAGCTGGTGTTGCAGTGGTTACCCCGGAACGAGTGGGGGTGTCGGTTTTTATCGGCGATCTGTGCGATGTTGGGGGTGATGGTCCTCTACGGCTGGGGTTGGCGATGGCGGGGGCCGAGGTTTGCCGCCGCTTTGGCCCTCCTGGCCGGCGGAAGCCTGCTGATGGTTTGGCTAGCCCAGCAAAACCGGTTTTATACAATGGCCTTTTTGTGGCTGGTGCTGGCCGAGGCCGTCGTTTGGGCCAAGTCCAAGCACTGGGGTTGGCTAGTGGGAACGGCCCTTTTCACCCTGCTGGCCATCTTTACCCATAACGTGGCGATTGTGCTATTTGGGCTTCAGGCAGTGGTGGTAATCGTCGGTTGGCTTTTGGGTGGAGCTAGCTCAGCCTGTACCCTTCGAGCCGGGCTGGCCGGGGTCTTGGCCGCCGGAGTGTATCTACTGCATGTCCGGCCGATTGCCGGTAATTGGACAGGTGCTGGGCTGACCTGGGCGCCGCCGTGGGCCTCGTTTACCGCCCATGTCGGAATGCCGACGCTGGCGCTGGCCCTTTTGGGCAGTGCGGCGGCGCTGGTTGTAGGCAAAGAGCGTCGGCAGATGGCCGTTTGGGCCGGTTTGACCCTGGCGGTATTGATCTTTGTGCTCTTGGCCCCCCGACTGATGCCGGTGTGGAATCCGCGGTATAGTTTGCTTTGGGTCTTGCCGTTGTGGATAACCGGCGCGTTGGCCGTTGAAACGGTCGGGGCTGCCCTGGTGCAGTGGGCCTGTCCATCGGCTGAACAAGCCAGGGACGCACTGGCCGGAAAAAACCGCCAATTCCTGTCCGGGATTTTGCTTCTGGGCTGCTACGGCTGTGTGGCCCTGCTGCTTGCGCCGAAATGGGCTAGTCACTGGATCGACGGCACTCGGCACGACTATCGCCAAGCAGCCAGTCTGGTGGTCCAATGGCTACAGGAACACCGTTTCCTATTTGGACCAGTTCAACCGAGTCCAGAAAATTCGCCTCTCCCCTCTGCGGGAGAGGCCGGCGAGCGAAGCTCGCCGGGTGAGGGGGACAAAAAGGCCCTATTGGTTTCCTTATTTCCTCCTCTGCCCAGCTCGAAACCGGATGGATCGGAGCAGAGTCGGTCCGATCTTCCCGCAACTATTCCCATATTAACCAATATGGAACTTCAGATGCGATATTATTTGCCCCAGTGGCTACGGCCCCAGTGCCGATACTGGACGCCGGAGATGCCTTTGCCGGAGGGCCAGTGCCTGGTGGTTCTGGGCGGCAACGGGTGGGAGGGGCCGCTAGTGATTCCCGGCCGAACGACCCAATGGATCGCTCTAGTGGGACGTCGCCGCTTCGACGAACTGGCCCATCAGGTGCGGATTTATTGGCTTGGCCCCAGGAAGCCGCCCCAGGAAGCCCGGTAGGTCTCTTTTACTCTCAGAATCAGGCGAAACGTTTACCGATGTTACGACCGCTCCTTGTTTTTGGCACCCGGCCGGAAGCGATCAAGATGGCGCCGCTGGTCCATGCCTGTCAGGCCCGGCCGCAGCAGATCGAACCGATGGTTTGTCTGAGCGGCCAGCATCGGGAGATGCTCGCTCAGGTGATCGAGTATTTCGGCATTGAGCCGCAGATCAACCTGGACCTCATGCAGCCCGATCAGAGCCTGGCCGGGCTGACGGCCCGTTGTATCGAGGCCATGGACGAGGTGTTGGTGCGAGTTCGGCCCAGTTGTGTGGTGGTGCAGGGGGATACGACGACGGTGATGGCGACAGCTTTGGCCGCCTTTTACCGCCGGACGCCGGTGGTGCATGTGGAGGCGGGGCTTCGTACAGGCAATCTCCTGGCTCCTTGGCCGGAGGAGATGAACCGTCGGGCGGCCGACCTGGTAACTTCGCTTTTTTGTGCGCCGACCCAGCGGGCAGCCCAGGCCTTGCTGGCCGAAGGCGCTCCGCCGGATCGGGTCCATGTAACCGGCAACACGGTAATCGACGCTCTTTTGTACACTCTGGAGCGGGAACGCCCCCGGTCCGACTATTGGCAGGCCAAATATCCCATGCTCGGCGATCGGCGACTGGTGCTCATTACCGGGCATCGGCGGGAGAGTTTCGGCCAGGGGCTGGCCAACATCTGCCAGGCCATTCGGCAGTTGGCCGAAGAATTCCCAGATCATATATTCTTGTATCCTGTTCATTTGAATCCCAACGTGCAAGGGCCGGTTTATCAACGGCTAACTGGCCTCTCAAATGTACACTTAGTGCCGCCGGCGGCATATCCAGAGTTTGTCTGGCTGATGGACCGCAGCTATCTGATTCTGACG
>JAKPGL010000170.1 GCA_029550925.1 Planctomycetota bacterium | reverse complement strand
TCAACGTCGGCCAGTGCCTTATGTGGAAATGGAAGGGGCAGAGACCGAATGGGCTACCCTGGAACTGTTCCGCCAGCCCGAGGTGGTGGTCCGGCTGGCCAAATCGGATGGGCTTACGGAAATGGAACTGCCGCCGTCCAGCGACGCCAAATCTTCCTTAGGCCGACCGCTGAAATCTTTTGCCGTCGATCCCCGACAGATCGCCGGCGCAGAGATCCAGGTCCTGCCGAATCGACCGCAGTGGCGTCTCCGGCAAATGACCCTGGTTCGTCCGGATATAGAACATTGGCAGGCCGAAGTGGAGTTGCACCTGCACGTCCAACGGGGACTCCTGGACGAAATCCTCTTAGAAGTTCCCCCCAGTTGGCCCGGACCCTATAAAACCATGGCGCCGGTCACTCTCTCGACGAAGGAACTTGGCGAGGGACGCCGGGCGTTGGTGCTTCGTCCCTTAGCTCCTATCGAAGGGACCTATCGGATTCGCATCGCCGGGCCTATCCACTGGCCGAAGACAGGCCCTCAGGAGCTGCCTAAAATTCTCCCCCTCAACGTCCCCGAATCCGAACACCTGTTGGTCCTGCCCGGCCAATGGCAGCTCCAGCCGTTGGTGTGGGAAACCCAAGGGTTGGAAAAGACGGAGCTTCCGGAAACCGCGGCGTCGGAGGGGATCGGCCAAGAGGCCTGGGAGGCCTACCGGGTCGTCTCTCCCCAGTTCACCGCCCGGGTTCGTCCGGCGGCCGACCAACCCCAACGTCCCGAAGTCCGTTTGGCCGACTTCCATCTCCGCTGGGAAACCGACGGCGCATGCTCCGGCAAAGCCTGGTTTTACCTTCTCCCGGCTGGTCAGGACCGTTGTACGGTCTGCTTGCCGAAGGGCTTCCGATTGCTCCACGTGCAGGTAGAACACAATCCTGCACCTCTGCTGCTGGATCAGCAGGCCGAGCGATGGACGGTGCTGTTGGGTTCTGCGGAGTTGCCCCAGGTGGTGCAGGTCAGTTTTATGGGCATGTTGGCGCCGGGAGTACGAGAAGGGCAGCATCCGTTTCCTAGCCCTTGGATAGAAAACTGGCCTGTGGCCGCTTCTTTGTGGACCATTTATCCTCCCGCAGGCTACGAATTGGCCGACCCGGAAGGGGGCGGGCGGGTCAGCCCTTTGCGGTTGGATGCGTATCGGCTTCGGGCCATAGGAGAATTGGTAGAAATCGGATGCCGCCAGATGGGGGAGAAAGAAGACTTCTTGCGATGGTACCGGGTTTGGCGGGGGCGGTTTTCGGCCATGTTGGGGCAGGTGTTCCGCCAGCTTGCTCTGCCGCCGCCCACGGAGTTGCATCGCACGGTGCGGGCGGAGGCCCAATCGTGGCAACTCAAATTGGCCCAATGGGCCGAAACCCTGGGAATCGCCGATTCACCGGCAGGAAATTCCTCGGCGCCGTCGCCTTCGGCCGATGCCGCCAAGCTGTGGTTAGACTGGCTGGAAGGAAACGGATTGGTTTGCCGAGGGGTGCTCCACGGCGGCGCCGAAGGATTCGCTTTGACATTTTCGCCGAAAAAAAATACCGGCATGTTCTTGCGCTGGCTTCTGGCAGCAGGTCTTGCCGGCGGGTTGGCTGGCTTGGGCTGGGCAATACGGAAACCTTCCGTTCGATCCTCCTTGGCCCGAGGGGCGTCGGTGTGGGGAGTCCTTGCCGGAGGCGTCTGGTGGCTTTGGCTTTGGCCGAGTGTACTCGGCTGGATTCTCATGCTCCTCAGTCTAGGGGGCTTTTTCTGGAAACGGTTTGCTTGGGTGCGGGCCTCCCAGAAATTGTAAACTTTTCCCAATACCCCCTGAGAGGCATCCTATTGCACCCCTTGGGGATGTTCTTTTCTGTCTCTCAAAAATCGGTTGGGGAAATTTTTTCTTTTTTCCCTTTCCGGGGGGATTGACGAACCAAGGAAGCCTGATAGATTTAATGGAGGCCTTCTCTCGTCTCATTTGCCCAAGGAGGGAGTTTACCGGCTCATGGCGGACGTAAAGGTAACGGAAATTTTATCTCGGGTGCAGACGGCCTTGGCCGACAGCCCCATCTACGAACTCCGGACGGTGCAGGTGGCGCCTGCGAGGAATGCTTTTGTGCTTTCCGGGAGGGTCTCTAGTTATTACCACAAGCAATTGGCCCAGGAACTGGTCCGTTCTTTTTGCGACCGTTTGGGTTTGCGTGTGATCAATCGGATTGAAGTCAAAGCGACGGAGGTGCCGAGTTCGCACAGCTTATAGGACTTATAGGACGAAATTATAGGACGAAGTTTTTGCTCGCGGCGAGATTGGCCGCGCTAGTATTGCCAGAAGGAACCCAGCCCCATTGGGCTTTGGCCATGTTTGTCCGGAGGATGTCTGTGCGGGAGGAAAGACAGGGAAGTTTTCCGTGCTTTGCTTGTCGGCGTCGTTCAATGGAATGAGCCCTGACGCCGCTTAAGGAGGAGCCCATGGACCAGCGCCCCGGTCGTCTAATCCTGGAGGGGGGGACGAGTGAAACATTGTCTCCTCCTTTGCCGGAAACGTCGGCCGATCTGGAACGGCTCGCCGCCTCCATCCAACGTGCCGTCCAACAAGAGACCCACGGCGGTATCCGGAATCTCCAGGTCACCGTGACGGCCAAGGAGATTCTCCTGTTCGGCTGTTGTACCACGTATTATCTTAAGCAACTGGCCCAACATGCGGCCATGAGCTTTGCTGGCCGAAATGAGGTCATCAACCTTATTGAGGTCCGGTAACCATCGGCCAGCGAAGGGGCGGGTTTCGTCGGCGCTAGTCCATGCTAGCATTGCTAGCACCTCCAAGGCGTCTGCTCCGTTCGGCGGATCGGTTACGTTTCTCTGCTGCTTCGGATGGGGGAGATGCTCAGCCCACGGGGTGCTCCGGCGGGCGAGGAAGTTCGATTCGCATTCTATCCGGGCCGTCCACCGGATGGATTCCAGCAGGCAATCGAAACGCCATTTCACGCACCTGCTGCAAGGCCCACTCGGCTTGCCGGAGCAAAAGCCGACGGCGATCTTTCGTCATGGGGCGGTCGAAATGCGACTTCTTTAGCGGCGCCTGCCCGGATTGGTTTTCGTCTGCCGGACTGACGGATCGGTGCGGCGGGGTGGGGGCTGGGGTTCCGAGTCGGCTGGCAACGAAAGAGTTGCTGTCGGGTTCTGCCCACCCTCGGATTGTCTCGACCAACACTTCCATAGCCCGCACCAAAGCGGCATCTCGATACGCCGGTTGCATGGCGAAGTGCAACTCGGCGTCCGCCCGGTCGGCCAATTGGGCTGCCCAGGGGTCCATCCATCCCGGCTGAGGCCGCTCGTACTCTCGATAGTTTCGCACCCGCCCCGGCGGTAAAAGACCTCGATATTCCAAGTCTCGCCGGGTTTGGCTATCGTACAGCGGAATGGTAAACGGACTGCTGGCAATCCGCATCCGGGGCCGCCGAAGCGCCGCCCGGCACAACAGCCAAACCGCATCCACCACTTCCTCGGCCGGAGCGTCGAAATCGCTCAGCAGAATAAACACCGTATAATCTTGCCGGGTCGATTCGAGGGCGTCGGCTGCCTGTTCCAACTGGGCTACGGTGTGCCGTTTGCGCCATCGGGCCAGCAGTTCCGGATGAAAAGATTCCCCGCCCAGTTGGATCATCGGTTTCAGCCGGTCGATCCAGGCCAACAGTTCCCCATCCACCCGCCCGGTTCGCTCCAACAGGCTGCGTGGGTTGGTCTGGAAACTGAGCCGATACCGACGCCGCAGATCGCTCGTCTCCCAAAGTTGGAAGAATTCGATGGCCCGGTCCCGAAGCAGGAAAAAATCTTCGTCATAAACGGCCGCCCAGGCTACTTGAAGTTCCTGTAAATCCGGCCGGTCGGTATAGGCAAAAAGAGGCCACCGTTCCACTTTCAGTTTCCCGGATTGC
Source organism: Planctomycetota bacterium (assembly GCA_029550925.1). Classification (GTDB taxonomy): domain Bacteria; phylum Planctomycetota; class Planctomycetia; order Pirellulales; family Thermoguttaceae; genus JANXAQ01. The sequence continues at coordinate 33,629 of JAKPGL010000170.1, read as the reverse complement.
ACCCAAGCGTCGGCCTGCTGAATCTCTTCCAGAAGCCGACGGGCGCTTTTCCATCGCACCCGGTTGCCGTGCAGTTTGGCGCAAAAACTGCACCCGCCCGGGCAACCCCGGCTTCCGGTAAAAAAGAGACTTTTCATCGGCCGATCAAAGCCCTCTAGCAGCGACCAATCCAGCCGGTTCGCCTCCAAAAGAGCCGACGAAACCGTTGGACGGACACGACTCTGCATCGCCCCAACCTCTTCCGCAGCCGCGCACAGAGCAGAATCGAAGCCGCCTCCTTCTTCGACGGCCTGCCCCAGGGGGTAAACTCCTTCCGTATGCCCAGCCAAGCCGCCGGCTGGGATCGGACGGCCCCTGTCTGGTCCCGAAGGAAGGGAAAAACCAAACAGTCTAGCAGTTTCCCGCTGGGACTCGGTTCCATTGGCGGCGGTTCGCCCGTAGCCGTCGGAGGGGAGCGTGTTATGGAAGATTCGGCCTCCATACCGATACGCCAAGCCGGGGATTTCCGCCGCAAGGTCTCTGGAGTTGGGCGTTCGGGCGGCTCGAAGAAACTGAGCGAATGTTTCTTCGGCCTCGCCGGCAAATACATAATCCGCCCCTAGGTCTTCTAGGACTTCCGACGGATGACTCGTTGCGGTGGGCCCGCCCAAGACCACCTCTGCGTTAGAAAACAATCGGCAGGCGCGAATAAACCCGGCTACCTGATCCTGGTCCCCGCCCTCCAGACGAAAACCGATCACATGGGGCCGAAACTGAATCAGACGCTCCACAAAGGCCCCGCCCACCGCCGCCAATGCCTCCCACATCGTCGCCGAAATACTCGGCGTCCTCGCCGCCGCCCTGCCAGGCCGAAGAAATCGTCCCCTTTGGCCGGTACGATCTTCATACTCTCGAACCGCCTCCGCACACGCTGGCCAAGCCAACCGCTGGGCCTCCAATACGTCGGCTTTCGTGCCCCGACGAAGAATATAGAAATGCACTTGTCGGTCCGGTCCCTCCACGACCCATCCGCCTGGCATGTCGGCCAGCCGGGCCGGGGATGGCGGCGAAAGTTCTGCGTCTCGACATCGTTCTTGAAACCATTCCGGCGCTTCTCCGGCGCATAGACTCTCCGCCTCGGCCTCTTGCAGTTGGAGGACTTTGGCGGGGTGGATTTGGCGGATGACCACCTGAGCCAGACCCTGCGCCTTCGCCCAACTGCCCACTTCCAGCACTCCGCTGGGCCAACCGGCCGCGCCGAACAACACTCGAATCACCTTCCGGCCCTTGGTATGTAGTCGCCGTCTGTTGGACGGTAGGTTTCCGATCCCTTAGCATTCCAGCCAGTCTAACAGACTAGGTTACACCACAGTATGCTCTATGCGATTCCGTCTAGGTAGTCCCAGGATCGAGGCAGAAAACAAACTACCAGAATTTTAAGGGCTTGGGCCAATTTTGAGGATTCCCGACGCCGCCGAGGAGGGGGCCCTCCAAGCCGACGGTTTCGCTCCTGGCCGAAATCTTCTCTTCGGAGGAGGTGTTTTTCTTCCGGCCAGAGTATAATGAAAAATGATCCTGCTTCCGCCGTTTGGGAAAAAACGCCTCTGGCCCGATCGTCCCAAGGCCAACCGGGCCGAAGGTCAGTCTGGGGAGCGGAAGAGGATTGTTGTTTGCGGAGGAACGACCGATTCGGGGCCGGTCGTTCACTTGGTTGTATCGTTCTTTCCAACCTGTTTTGCAAGGAGTCTCCACGATGACGCACCGAAGCTGTTGGATGAGTCTGGCGATGTGGGTAGCTATTGTGGGTGCGGCGGCGATGGCGGGCCGAACGATCCAAGCGGCCGACGAGGCCAAACCGCCGGCCCCGTCCGCCTGGAAACCGCTCATGGACGGCAAAACGTTGACCGGTTGGCATTCGGTCGGCATGGGGCGATGGACCGTCGAAGATGGGGCGTTTGTCGGTCGGGCCAACAACGAAAAGCTCTACGGCCTTCTGTTTAGCGACAAAACCTACAAAGATTTCGTCGTCCGGTTCAAGTTTCAGTCCAACACCGGCGACAGCGGCTTTTACATCCGAACCGTTTTCAAGGAACCCGATCAAGCGCATGGCCTACAAGTCCAAGTAGGCCCGGCCGGCAGCGGCTGCGGCGGCGTTTATGAAAGTTATGGCCGAGGCTGGCTCGTCAAACCCCCAGTAGAACTCGAAAAAAAGCTCCTCAAAACCGACGATTGGAACCTCATGCAGATCGAAGCCGTCGGACCGAAGATCATCGTTACCCTCAACGGCGTCAAAACCGCCGAACTGGTCGATGAAAAGGGTCGGCCCGAAGGACATTTTGCACTCCAGATGCACGCCGGCTGCGTGATGGAAGTCCGTTTCAAGGACATCGAAATCCTAGAAAAATAACAGCAACATTTCTCCCCAAAGGAGGTCCTTGTCGGGAGAAAAAGTCGCTGGGCTGCAACCGGCTGAAAGATCGCCCATTTTTGTAGAGAATCTGTCTTAGAGGCTCTAACAAAATGAAGCCCCAAAAGATTCGACCTATTCTCCCCCCTGAAGGAAGTGAGTAGGAAAGGCCGTTTTGTTAGAGCTTCTTATTCAGAGGCCGTTGTGAGCAGTTCTTCGGCGACGGCTTCGATCTGTTCGGCGGTAATGGCGTCTTGGCCTTCCGCGTAACCGACCAGCAGGGCCAGATCGGCCAAGCGGTTGATCCGGCGGGGGACGCCTTGGGCCAGTTGATGCAGAGCGTCCAGGGCTTTGGGCTCGAACAGTTCTCGAGTTGCCCCGGCCGTTTTCAGTCGATGGCCCACATAGCCGGACGTGTCCATCGGATTGAAAGGTCGTAGAAGGCATTGGACCATGATTCGGTCCCGCCAGCTTGGCATCCGCTCCAACAGGGGAAGCAGGCTTGGCTGGGCCGCCAGAAGAAAGCTGAATCCAGAGCGGATTCCCGATCGAAAGTTCAATAGCAGCCGAACCGCCTCCCACCACTCCGGCTCGGTGAGCAGATGAGCGTCTTCCAAGACCACCACCGGGTGTCGCTTTTCTTGAGCGGCTTGGTCCAATAGGCGGCGGATCCGTCGGAGGTTGCGGTGCAGAGGCAGAGGGTCTGAGGGGGAATCGTCCGGTTCGAGGGCGTCGGCCAAATACGCTATCAGTTCTTCCGCCGACATCTGCGGAAAACCAATCTCGACCCAGGGGCGAAACCGGTGGCCCAGCATATTGCACAGCATCCCCGCCAGCAGCGTTTTCCCCATGCCAGGCTCTCCCGCCACGAGGACCGCCTCCGCATGGTTTTCCAGGCCATAGCGCAGTTTCAGCAACGCCCCCTGATGGGACGCACTGGGATAATAAAACCGCGGATCCATCGTATTTTCGAACGGTTTTTCCGTAAGCTGCCAATACGCCTGATACATCGCCTACGCCGTCGGATAGACGCCCAAAGAACGTTTCACATACAATTATCCACGACGCCAATCACCGGCATCCCCGCTGCTTGAAGCCAGCGCCGCAAATCGGCAATCTCCACCCGATCTGTCTGGACCCGCCCATTGCGGACCACCACTAATCCCTCCACCGGACAGGCACTATTTTTCGCTCGTGAAACCTGCTCCTTATCCAGGTCTTCCAAGGCGCCCAGATCGACCAAGATGAGGTCGTAAAATGGGCGAAGCTCGGTCAACCCCGGGGTCGCCCATCCCCAGCAGTTCCCCAGTCGTTCTAGCACCGGTGGGTTGGAATCCGTTAGCGGTAAAAGAGTGACTCCGTCCGCCGGCGATTCGATGAGCACTTCTTCCAGAGATCGCTTCCCTTCCGCCGCCTGATCCCAGGCAGCCTGGGGGGCCATGTTCAACCGATTGGCCAAATCCGGATGCTGTAGGTTGGCGTCGGCCAGCAGCAATCGCCGTCCTCCGTCCACCAATCGGCGGGCCGCACATAGCAGAAGCGTCGTCGCCCCTTCCCCTCGGCGGAAGGAAGCAAATCCGCATATCTTCTTGCCATCCCGGCTGGCCGACAGAATGGCATCGGCTACTCGATCCAGCGCCCCCAATGCCTTTGCTTCCAAGGCCAAACAGACGCTCGGCCAATGCAAGTGGGCCACCCGCCAGTGCGGAGAAAACGCCTTGGAAGGTTCCGCAGCCGCCTGCCGGACGCTCCGATCCGCACCGGTGGGCTTCGGTGAACCAGACGGAGAAATCGTTTCCTTGGCTCCGCCTGAAACATACGCCTCGGGCGGACTGTGCAGACGAAGAGGTCTCTGGGGCGTCAAATCACAACTTTTCAGCGCCTGGTCCGAAGGCCAAGCTCCCTTCGGCTCTCCCCGGTTCGCTTTCCCGCCTACCGGACCAGCCGAACTGGTTTTGTCTGCCGCCGGGCCAACCGACCGGCCCTCCTTCGCCGGTTCAAACACAACGAGATTCAACCGAGGAGGATCAGAAGGCCGGGCTAGCTCCGGACGGCCTCGGACCTTCGGTCGGTCCCCATCCTCCTGTAAGGGGATTGTCGGCGAAGGAGGTTCAAAAAAACAAACTTCTCGGGGAATCTCTAAATCCCTCACGGTGACCTTACGCGGATTTTTCGGGAGCTTTTGTTTCTGTGTTTTTTCCTGCCCCGTGGACGGCGGAGTGGACTTCTCCGCCGAACCGCCCGTAAAGTCTAAAATACATTCCGGCCCCTGACTCGAATCCGCTTCGATCAAGGCCGACTGGGACTCCTCGGATAGTTCGCTTCCAGACCGGATAGGCGGTTGGCAGGCGGCCTCTTGTTGTGAAAATTTTCCTCTGCCTATCGAAAGAAAATGGGGCCTTGGAATAATGGCTGGACGAGATGGAGTCGTCTGAGAAGCCCCAGAAGCCAACTGCTGTAAGGCCCTCCGATTCGGTAGTCCCACCACCGTCTGCCGAGTTTCCGAGGATAGAGTTTCTTCCAGCGAGACGCGAACTGTTCGAGAATCGCCTCGCTTGGCCAAAGCGTTCCCCCGATGCCCCCGCGTTTTGGGAGGCTCTTTCGCCTCTGGGATTGGATCGGACGCTTCTTGGGTCATCTTCTGAGGCCGGTGGGTTTGCTCGCTCAGCCCAGAACTTGGTTCGCTCGGCCGGGAGGTCTTCTTGGCGGGCGGCAATGGCCCCCTCGATCCCCCAACCGGTGAGTCCGAGGAACCTTGCAGAGAAAGCCCCTCCGGAGGACGTTCCCCCTCCGATCCCGGAGGTGGAGTATCCGGCTTGGCCTTCAGTCCATCCGCCTGCTGAAGATAGGCTTTAATAAAGGCTTGATCCAGTGCCTTCATAGGCACTCCTGACCGTAGGTTTTTCGATCGTTCCCTTAAACCGCGCCACCCCGGGTTCTTCTGCCCATTGGCCTAGATTTCCCGAATCGTATGGCTCAGGGCCTCCCAGCTCCGTCCTGGGAACACCTTCTCGCCACGGACTTTGCCTATCCATGCTCCGGGTGGGAGCAGTCGATCCGTAAGGGATTTGGGACTGGGCAGAAAAATCGCCCGGCTGGTTCCATTGCCTGGCAGCGGGACTGTAACCTGATGGGTAAGCCCCGGGCATGGATTCTCCTCTTGCACGAACCTGCCACCGGGGATCATTTTCAGACGGGTAGGTTGATTCAGGTTCTACGATTTCCTTCCGGGAAGTCTCCCGATATGGGGTCGATGGTCCATACCCAGTCCGAGGGTAAGGGTACCCGGAGGAGGCAGACGTGGGGGTTGGTGTTCGAGGATTAGGATTTTCCCAACCATTTCGGTCTGGGGAAGCAGTGTTTTCCGAGGCCAGATTTTGCTGCGGCGGTTTGCCCGGAGGAAAAGGCACAGGATACCACCTGCCATCCGTACCGGGATAATAGACGAGTTGGCGATTTTGGGAATATGGGTAGTTTATGGAGGTCGGATAATAAGAGGGGCCGTCTCGAGTTCCGGCGGAATTTCCAGCAGAAGTAGGTTCGCCAGCCGAGGACCGGGCAGAAGAATTGCTCCCTGGAGTTTGGTTCAGGGTCTGGGCAGTCTGCCGGGATGCCTGTTCAGAAGGACGGGATGCCTTTTCTGGAGGATTCGTGGAAGATATGGTCGGGGAAGGTGTTTTTTGGGAAGGGCCGGTGGAAGCAGTCCCCGAAGGGGCTTGAGCCGTCTGGGCCGGGGTGGTCCATTGGGGAACTTCGGAGGCAGTGGGAGCTGGTGGTTGCCTCCCCTCTCCAGGATGTTTTGATCCTACATCCTCAGAGGGAGAATGGGACCTAAACAACACCGGCATAGCCGCTATCAAAAATAACAACAATCCCCCACCCAGCAAAATCCGGGCGGAAAGGCTTTGGCTGAAAAGTCGTCCCGCTGGGCGATGGGCTGACTGCTCCGGCAGAATTGCCCCCCCCGCCGGCGGGTCTGTTACGTCTGGAATCTCGACCAAAAGTTCCTTTGGCTCTGGGGGGAACGAATTGGCCTCTGTGGGGATTACCGGGGGAGTTAGGGATTCCCCCCTAGATTGAACATTATCCAACAGTTCTTTCATTAGGACCGGGAAGAGTTTCATAGGAATCCGCTTTCGCTGTATCCCCCATTGTGGGGGCAAACCAAAAGACAGATCGATGGGGCCTCAAGGCAAGTATCGGGTTCCGGTTTTGCCGAGCTTAAGAATTATTCCATCTAGCAGGAATCTACGGGTTAGGAAAAATCGACTCGGTTCCGCCGGTGGGAATAAAAAGGGGGGGCATCCTTTTTGGAACCCCGTCGGGTTCCCCTGGGGACCAACCACGTACCATCGAACAGACGGTGCTCCATACAAGGGGCCTGGATTCCGTCTTCCGCAAAATTCACACTACCCGGAAGTTCTGCTGTTTGGGCAGAGAGGGGAGGTCTAGGTTCCTTCAGGCGGTGCAACGGTTATGGAAGTTTTGGTTAGGCAGACGGGCGGAAATGGGAGGAGGCGGAAAAGCAGGGAAAATTGGAAGGATTTGGGTTCGGGGTTCTTGACACTCGACCTAGGCAGAGATAGGCTAGGGCCAAGTTCCAAGGAGGGTTTCCTTTCTGGTTAGGAGTCCAGCCTAAAGGCTGGGTGTAGAGCCAGTGTGTGCCTGAGTACCCAGGCGTCAAGGCTTTTCCGATGGGGAACGGTTCAGCCGGGTGAAGGAGCGATCTATTTTGGGTATCCTTCGAGAGGCAATGTCTTTGTCCTTTCCGTATAAGCGGGAATCTAGCCCACGCTGCATAGCTCTTTTAGGACGGCGGGCAGGGGGGCGTTTTTCTGGATTATCCGGTTTGCGGGAACAATCCTGGACTGCCGTTTGCGCAGCAGGGAGATATTCCTCTGTTTGACGGAAATGTTTCTGGATTTTTAGGGTTGGTTTTTTAGGAAGGATGGGTTATGGCAGCAGCAGTAACGAACATTCGGCTTCGGCTTTCGGTGATGATGTTTTTAGAGTTTTTGGTGTGGGCCTCGTGGTATGTGCCGATTGGCGGGTACATGAATAGCACTCTCCAATTTACCGGGGCGGAGATCGGCTGGATTTATACCACCACGGCCCTAGGCGCGATCATTGCGCCGCTTTTTGTGGGCTTTGTGGCCGACCGGTTTTTCCCGACTCAGATCGTCTTAGGCGTGTTGCATCTGGTGGGGGCGTTATGTCTTTTATTGGCCTCGAGGGTAACGACCTTCGGACCGTTGATGGGGCTGCTGTTGGTCAATTGCCTGTGCTTTATGCCGACGTTGGCCCTGGCCAATTCGCTGGCCTTCCGCAATATCGATGATCGGGATAAGTTTTCCTGGATAGCTGTGTGGGGGACGATCGGCTGGATTGTCTCTGGGCTGGTGGTGGATTTTATCTTAGGCGGGACCGCCAAGCCGAACTTCTTCTATCTGGCCGCCTTCGGCGGGGTTCTGATGGGGCTTTACTGTTTCACCCTGCCGCACACCCCGCCCAAAGGGGCGGAATCCGGCGGGGATGTCTTGGGCCTGGGCGCTGTGAAGCTCCTTACGGACCCTTCGTTTTTGATCTTCGCGTTATCGGTCTTTTTGATCAGTATCCCGCTCACCTTCTACTTTACGTGGATGAACGCCTTTTTGGTGGAAACCGATCGCCCCAAGCCGACCGCCCTAATGACCCTGTGCCAATGCTCCGAAATTATTGTCATGTTGATTATGCCCTGGTTTATTAGCCAGATCGGACTGAAGGCGGTGCTGGTGATCGGCATGACGGCCTGGCTGGTGCGGTATCTGCTATTTGCCACGATGAGTTTTCCGCTGATTATTTTGGGGCTTTTGGTGCATGGGTTTTGCTACTGTTTTGTGTTTGTGGCGTCGTTCATTTATGCGGACCGGAAGGCCCCGCCCGGCTTGAGCGCCAGTGTGCAGAGCTTTTTGGCGTTTCTCATGTGGGGACTGGGGATGTTTGTGGGGGCCAAATTGGCCGGTTGGATCGGCGACGTATATGGTCCGATGACCGTGGCCGCTGCGGTCCAAAAAGGTACGGAAACTCCCGTCCAGCAAGATGCCACACCCCTGCCCAAATGGAAAGAGATGCTCCAAGCGCAAAAGCCGACGCCGACGCCGCTTGAAAAGGTGTTGCCTGGCACGAAGGCGATCATGATCGACGCTGGCGGCCCGAAGATCGCCTTACTGGAAAACCTGAACGTCTTATGGCATCTGCCGGGCGAGGGCTATGTGGTCGAGAAGAAAGACGAACAAGGCCAAGTGAAAGAAAAAACGATCTATCCGCAAGATAAACTCCTGGAGGTGTTCAAAAAAGCAGACGCCAACGGGGATAGCGTCGTCAGTTATGAGGAGTGGCAAGGGGTAGCCAACCACCGGTGGCCGCCGATTTGGCTCTGGCCCGCGTTGCTGGCCGCGGTGGTAGCGGTGATGTTCTGGTTTGGCGGCCAAGACGCCCAGGCGGCCGAAGCTGCTGCTCCGTCCGGCGAACCTGCCTCGCCTACCAGCATGGAGCAGTCGGCCAAGCCCACCTCCGGCGTCCAGTCCGCTCCGCCTACCGCCTCAGGAGCGGATGTTTCCTTAGCGGGGGGAGGGGGCCAACCCTCGCCACCCTCCGAGTCGGCCGGGCCGACGCCTCCAGCAGCGGAAGGGGGTTCCAGTCCCTGGGAACCGTAACCCCTTTCCAAGCAAGAATGCCTCCGTAGAGGCAGGGCGTCCGAAAAATCCTGCTCCTTTTAGCCCCGCTGGGCCAGAATGCCGAAAATCGGCAGATGGACCGTGGCGGCTTGAGGCGGCAATTGGGCCTCGGCGCGCATGGCCGCATGCTGCCGAGCTTGTTCTGCCGCCGTCAACGGCAGTTCCTGAAGCATCTTCCATCGAGCCGGATCCGCCGGCCGAAGCCGATCCAAAAGCATCACTTCCACCTGAAAACCCAACTTGGCCAAAAGGGGTGGAATTTTTCGGCCCACTTCGGGGTCGGCGCCTGCCCGCCGGAGCCCGGCACGCCATAAATCGGCCGAGGTAATCTCCGGGGGATATTCGATCATGCCGCCGTAGTCCGGCTCCAACGCCGCCAGATAGCCTCCCGGTTCCAGCACCCGATGGATCTCTTTTAAGACCTCTTCCAACGGCATCCAGAGTAGTGCCCACTGGCAAAACACCAGATCGAAGCATCGGTCGGCAAAAGGCAATCGGACGGCATTGGCGCAGATCGGCTGGGCCGGTTGCCGGTTGGTTTCTGCCCAGTAAAGGGCCGTACACTGCACGAGGGCCTGGAGATTTCGGTCCAGAGCCACCACTCGGCCGCCGCTTCGGCGCAACAGTTCCGCCGTGATCAGCCCGGGGCCGCATCCAAGGTCCAGCACACAGTGCCGCTGGGCGATCGCGGCCCGTCGCAAAAGCACTGCACGAAATGGCGTCAACCACTCCGCCTGTTGGGCCAATAACGCCCAATCCCTCGGAAGGGAATCATCCATCGGTTATCCATCTCCATCGGGGGGGCATAAACATATAACCCCCTATTGCAAAAGGCCATTTGTTCGGGCGGGAAAATCAGCAAAACCCCTTGCCCGCTACTTGACTTTCCGTCGGCCAGAGCATACTCTACAAACAATAGCCCAAAGGCTGGTTTGTCAGTATATAACGCTTTTACGCCGCCGTCAGAAAAACATTCTGAGCCGAGCTGCACACCTCTGCAATCTACCCTCCAACCCACGGTCCAGCAAACTCCCGCCTATTTGCCGGTCTCAACAAGTAAAAAAGAGGAAGGGGAGAAATAGAGTCAACTTTCCTAGAACCTTTTCGAGGAGAACCAACATGCACGAGAAACCTTTGCTTCCGAAACCGTTCCACGCCCATTGTTGTCCGTGTAGCTGCCATGGACCGGATGGTGAAGCCTCGGTCGGCCAGATAAGCCGACGGGATTTTTTAGGTACGGCTGCTTTTGGCGGCATGGCCTTGGCGGGGCTTTCTTGGACCAGCCTCCTGGCCGCCGAAGCCGACGAAATCCCCCAGGCGCCGCCGCGCAAACCGCTGCGGGTAAAACCGATCTTGACCTACGAGACGCCCCAGCGTCGGCCGCAAACCAGTTGGCGGCCTTGGGGCGGCATCGAAACCCATGAACAAGCTCAGCAAGAATGCGCCCGCATTCAGGGGGAACTGGAAAAAATCCGCGCCGCCGCCGATTTCCCGGTTGAATTCATGCCGCTTGCCGCCCTGCCGCACGGCGGCCAGTTGGAAAAGGTCAAGGATCTGGAATCGGCCGATGCGGCCATTGTTTATGCGGCCGGCGGCTCGGTCGAAGTCCTTAACCTGTGCCGAAAACTGCAAAAACCGGTGATCGTGTTCTGCCGGCATAAGTCCGGCCCGGTGTATCTGTGGTACGAGATTATCAGCCCGCGGTATCTGCGCCAACATACCGACATCCTTTCGATAACCGGCATGGACGAAGAGGATGTGGTGATCGACAGTTTGGACGAGGTAACGTGGCGGCTTCGGGCGCTATGTGGACTGAAGAACACGATGGGATCCCGAATTTTGGCCGTCGGCGGACCGAGCGGCTGGGCCTGTCCCAAAGCCCCGGACCTGGCTAAAGAGCGGTTCAAACTGGATATTGTTACCGTACCGTATGAGCCGGACCTGGCCAACCTGATCAAGGCGGCCATGGCCGACCAGCAGGCGGTAGCCCGGGCCAAACGCCGCGCAGAGGCCTATCTGGCCCTGCCCGGCACCAAACTGGAAACCGACCGGGGCTTTGTCGATCGGGCGTTCCTGCTGGAAGAAATCTTCCGGCGGCTTATGCAAAAGGCCGACTGCCGGGCCATCACCATCAACGCCTGTATGGGCACCATCATGCCTCTGTCGCAGACGACGGCCTGCCTGCCGCTAAGCACGCTGAACGACGACGGCTGGATGGCCTTCTGCGAGTCGGACTTTGTGGTCGTGCCGTCGGGGATCCTGCTGGGCAATATCTCCGGCCGGCCTCAGTTCCTGAACGATCCGACCTATCCCTATCCCGACCCTGCCGCACCGGGACTTGGGATTACTACCATCGCCCATTGCACCGGACCGCGCAAAATGGACGGCAAAACCGTGGAGCCGGCTCGGATTCTTACGCATTTCGAGTCCGATTACGGCGCCGCCCCCAAGGTCGAAATGCGCAAAGGGCAGGTGGTTACCAATATCATCCCCGATTTCAAGGCGGAGCGGTGGGTTGGACTGCTGGGCGAGATTGTGGACGCCCCGTTCCTGGCCATTTGCCGGGACCAGATCGACATCCGCTTCAAGTGCGATCCGCTCCTGGTGGCGCAGCGGATGCGCGGCTTCCACTGGATGACCTGCTACGGCGATTACCATCGGGAACTGGGCTATGCACTAAAACGCGTGGGCATCAAATGGGAGTTTTTGGGATAATTTTCTCCCGGATTGGTGAGAGTTGTATTGAACGATGAGTCCGCGCGGCTTCGACCGTGGTAAGCAACAGGCGGCCGGCTCAGCCGCCTCGAAAACGAGGAAAGCCGGTTTGCCGACCGAAACGACTTTCGGCGGCTTTCCGACGGCGCTATTTGAGTTTTTGGAGGAATTGGCCGACCATAACGAGCGCCCCTGGTTCCTCCAAAACAAACACCGGTATGAACAATACGTTCGAGGGCCGGCCTTGGCGTTTATCCGGGCCTTTCGACCGCACCTGGCCAAGATTTCCAAATTTTTCTTGGCGAGCGATCGGCTGGTGGGCGGCTCGCTTTTGCGCATCTACCGGGACACCCGCTTCAGCAAAGACAAAACGCCCTACAAGACCAATGTGGGGATTCAATTTCGACACGAATTGGGCCAGGACATCCATGCGCCGGGTTTTTATGTGCATCTGGAGCCGGGCGAATGTTTCCTGGCTGCGGGAGTGTGGCGACCGGATCGGGACAGTTTGGCCGCCCTCCGGCAGGGAATCGCCGACGATCCGGTCGGTTGGAAACGGGCCGTCTCCGGCCGCCGCTTCCAGGCCCTTTGGACCCTGGAGGGCGACGCGGTGCAGCGACCGCCCAAAGGGTTTCCGCCGGATCACCCTTGCATCGACGACCTGAAACGGACTGATTACATCGCCGTAGCAGATGTGAAGGAGGCGGACGCTTACCGGCCGGAGTTTGTCGATCAGGTGGCCAGGGCGTTTGACGCCGCCCGACCGTTCATGCAATTTTTGTGCAACGCATTACAATTGCCGTTTTAGATGTTCGCCCCGAATGTGCCGCCGGCGGTTAGTCGGTACCGTAGCGCCGTCTGTCGAGACGGCCACTGCTCAGGCTAGACAGCCTAAGTTACGTAGCGCTAAGTTACGTAACGCCGGCTGTTAGCCGGCGGTCAACTCAGCCTGGACAGGCTAAGTTACGAGCCGGGATGCCGGAGATTGACGCCCTTTGAATGCCCTGGAATTTCTCCCTCAGAATAAACCTTTTTCCTCAAGGAGCTTCTACGATGCGAAACCTCTATGATCGTCGGGATTTTTTACGTCAAAGTGTGGCGGCAGGCGCCGGGTTGAGTGTGGCCGGCTGGTTGAATCGGGCCGGTTGGGCCGCTCCGGTCAAGTCCGGCGCTCCCACGGCGGAAAAGTTGGGTTGGACGCTCGGCTGCGCCCAATATACCTTCCGCCGGTTCTCGCTCTATGAGACGCTGGACAAACTCGTAGAGCTGGGCATTCCGTGCATCGAGCCGGCGTTTTTCCTCCGCCTGGATAGCAAACGGCCGGACTTGAAGGTGAACGAATCGCTTTCAGCGGAGGTGCGCAAAGAGCTTCGTCAGCGGCTGGCCGACCATGGTATCCGGATGGCCAGCTTCTATACCGATCTGGGCGCTGACGAGGGCGCCGCCCGCAAAAAGATGGAGTTTGCCAAGGAAATGGGCGCCGAAACCGTGGTGGCCGAGCCTCCGCCGGAAGCCTTCGAGATGCTCGACAAACTGTGCGAAGAGTACAAGCTGAACCTGGCCGTCCATAACCATCCCAAACGGCCCAACTACCAGTATTGGAACCCGGAGAATGTGCTGAAGGTCTGCCAGGGTCGAAGCAAACGGATCGGCGCTTGCTGCGACACCGGCCATTGGGTCCGATCCGGTCTGGATCCGGTCGAGTGCTTGCGGAAATCGCAGGGGCGGGTTCTCGGCTTCCATTTGAAGGATGTCATCGAGTCGGGCAAGCCGGAGGCCAGGGATGTGCCGTTGGGCCAAGGCAAGGCCAATTACGGGGCGGTGCTCAAGGAACTGCATCGGCAAGGCTACCGGGGCCTGCTGGTGATCGAGTACGAGCACGATTCGGACGCCCTGATGAAGGACATGGCCGAGTGCGTGGCCTTCGTGGAAAAGACGGCTAAGGAATTGGCAGGCTAAAAGGCGGCAGCCCTATTTCCTATCTCCCAGGAGACAGGAATTGTCATTCCCTCGCAAACGGGAATCCAGGCTTCTTGCTGCCGTTGCTTGGGAGGAATAACAATGGAGCCGCCTCACAGGACCCTGGATTGAGAGCTTGCGCGGGAATGACATGGGGCGATGCGCGGGAATGACATGGGGCGGACATCCAGGAGTCGGGATTCCCGTTAGAGGGGGGATGAGAGGTTGTTAGCACATTTTTATTTCGAGGGTCAGTTGGGTTTCTGGGGCGGCGCCGGCGGCGGCCCGGCCTAGCAGTTCGGCTTCGTCCAGGGCTGATTCTACGACCAGTTGGCTGGGCAGATAGAGTCGGTTGTCGGCCTGGTCGATGGTTTGGCCGGGGATTTCTAGCCGGGCTTGACCTCCTTCTATCTGCCAGCAAAGGCCCTCCGACTGCCAGCGGAAGACGATCCGTTGGCAGGGCAAATCGGGCAGGACCAGATGGGCGGGCGGGTGCGGGCCGATCACCAGCGTATCGGCCAACAGAATTGCCCGCGCCAACCGAGCCGACGAAACGCAGATAAGATTCTGATTGCCCGGCGATGATTCCAACACAGCGGTCCGGGAACCAGGAACCGGCATGGTGAATTGCCAACAGGAACCCCCGCTGGAACCGGGCGCCGAACCGGCGCCGCCCAGCACGATTTTGTCGCCAGGTCGAAGGCGTTCCGGCCCAAGCAGCAGCACCCCGTTGAGCCAGACGGAACAAGGCGTACCCTGTTTATCGGCCAGGGGCATGAGTTGCCAGCCTTGGCCGTCTTGGACCAGCAGGGCATGACGCCGATGCAATCGGCCCAGCAGGGGAATTTGGACGCCTTCGGATCGGGGGGTGCCCAGACAGGCTTCGCCGCTATTAAGGACCAAGGCCCAATCGGCCAGAAGAAATGACTGAATCCGTTGGTAGATGGGCAAAGCCGTGCATGGACGAGGGACGGCGCTAGCAACTGGGCTGAGGGCGTCGGCCTCAGGGGGGCGCCGTCCTGGGGGTTGGGCCAGGGCTTGGGCAATGCGAGCAGCCCACTCGGCCAATTCCGGTTCGTGCGGACAGAGTTTTTTTGCCTCTTGCCAATGGCGGTGGGCGGCTTGGAACTGCCCTTGGTTCCAACAGGTTTCCATAGCCTCCCGATGCCGGCGAAAGCTGTCGAGTCGTTGCTGGAGCCGAAGGCGGAGGGCTGCGGCTTCCGGCCATTCGCCCAATGGTTCCAGCACCTCCAGAGCGGAGCGGAGGCGGCCGGATTGTTCCCACTGTTCGGCCTGCCGGAGTAGTTGGGCGCGGAAGGCGTTGGATTGTTGGCGGTCGTGGAGGATTTGTTGGATTTGCTGCTGAAGGGCCAGCGCCGGGCCGTCCAGGTGCATACATTGACTGGCCAAGTCGATCATCTCTGCGGCCGCTTCTGGATGGGGGCCTTGGGGATTTTCCACAAGGTTTTGGGCCAGTTCTACCAATCGCGCGCCGGTCTCTAAGAGAAGTTGCTGGACCCGGCGATGGCGGCGATGTTTGGACGCCAGGAGCACCCGGGCGGCTTCGGCAGGTTGGCTGCGGGCCAGACAATCCTCGGCCTGTTTGCATTCGGGCGGATCAAACAGTCCAAACACGCCCATCGCCCAGTCTCCCGGAAACCCTTTTCCCCCTGGAGTTCACCAGACCGTCGTCGCCAGCCACCACCATGCCAAGCCCGTTAGAACCACCAGGATCGCCAGCATCAGCAAGACCACCCCGGCTCGATAATAGCCGCCCGTGGCCCGGTCGAGCCGGACCATCAACAGAAACCCCACCAACCATCCTAACACGGTGGCCGCCGCGCCGCCAGCAAGCCAATGGGTTCGCTGGCGATGTTGCTGCTGGAGCCGATCGGCCCAACGGGCCAGCACCGGCGTCGGCACGGTGAGAGTGATCTCTTGCCGGGCCGTCCAACCGTGGGATTTCTCTTCCACCTGCATGGATTGGCTCTGTTGAACGCCGGGCTGGTCCAAAAGCCAGGCATGTTCGACCACCAAACGGCGATAGGATAATTTTGGACCCGCCAATTGCCGCGCCCATTGCCCAAGCTCTTCATACAGCGAATCGAGGGCGTTTTGTTCGGCCTCCTGACAAGCAGCCTGCCGATCCACCGGATGTACCCCCACATCGCCCCAGACCCGGATGCTCCGACTGGCCGACCCACCGGAAGCATTCCCTGCCCTACCCGAAGAACTCCCCGCCCCTACCGACGAATCTGCCTTCTCCCATCGTGCTTTGTCAGTGGATGGTTCAGACGCCGGGGATGAAGGTTTTCCACCGGCCTTTTGGGCGCTGACGTTGGCGTCTTGGGAGCGGTTAGGACTTTCGGGAGCAGCCAGGCCAGCAACCGCCCAAAGCCATACCATCCCTCCGGCAACAGTCCAGATCATTTTCGTAGGCCAAGGCATTTTCATCGGAGGGGCCTTCCTGAATCCGTGAGAAGGTTTTTCCAGAATTGGTCCTCTCGACGCTGATCGGACTCTTCGCCGCTTCGGGACTTCGGCCAGCGGACAAACCAGCCCCCCGCATACGCTGGCTTAACCCGCATCAGCCCCCACAGAACATGCCGAGGGCGACCGGTTAGGTCTGCTTGGAGTCGGAAGCCGGTTGGTTGGCCGGTTTCGGGCCGAACAGCTCGTCAAATCGCTCGGTAACGGGCCGTTCGTCCACATCGACCGGGATTTCCCCTTCCAAGGGTTTGCGATCGGCGTCCAACATGCGTTGGCCCATCCGAATGCGTTTTTCGATTTCCTGGGCCAAAGCCTTGGCTTCGCCGAGCTTGGAATCATCTATCCGAGCCGTGCTGGTAGTCTGGGCCGTTTCGAGCAGTTTCAATTCGGCCCGGAGTGCTTCGGCCTTGGCGACCAATTGATCGTATTGGCGCCGATATTCCGCTGCCTTTTTGCGCGCTGCATCCAACGTCTGCCGCTGGTTCTGCAAGAGTTGTTCTTTAGCCTTTAGCTCGGTATCCCGCTCTTGATACACATCCATACGCCGTTTCAGGTCCTGTTCGACTTCTGGCCGGGTAAATTTACGACCGGCAAACTGAAACTCGGATTTTCCTTCGCCAAGAGTCTGACGGAGTTTTCGCATCTCGGCCAACGCCTTGTCCTGCTCTTCTTTCAGCTTGGCGACCTGTTTTTCTTGGTACTCGATTTCGACCTCCAGTTGGGCCACCAGCTTTTGATTTTGGCGGATTTCCGGCTCCATGTCTTTAATAGCGACATTAAGCCGTTGGAGATCGAAGGCAATCGGCGTGGCGTCTCGAATGGTTTCTCCAACCCCCCACCAAGCGGTCTTCAGATAGCTCCAGGTGGTGCCAATGCCTAGACTGGTAACCACCACCGCCAAAATTCCGCCGCCAATCCACCAGTACATCGGCCGTTGGAACATCGCTTCGCCCTCCTACCTAAAAAAGACCTGTTTTGGGTCAGGCTTTTTACGATGCGGTCGAGCCGAGCGGCCCCTACAGCGGGGCAAACCCCTTTTCCATCAGCTCTCCGCTGGGCAGCCTGACCATGCACCCTCTATCAGGTAGGGCGAACCAGACGAGGGAATCTCAGAAAAATTCCCAATTTTTTTCCAGGTATCTTACCTACCGCTTCTCGGAGGAACTCTTCTTTTGGAGAGTTTTTTCTTTTATAGTGGTGGTGGGGTAGTGGTTACGCCGGGTTTTTGTCCGGCGTACCACCTCAGAAGGGTTGTTCCGAGATGGCGAAGATTTCCCCGTTTTTAACCTCTTAGAGGTGAAGATCAACCATGGCTGGGTGGGTATGTCATATAGTGGCCTTTGAAGGGCGGGCTAGTTTTCCGCTGTGGGCGCGGGCAGGGCAGCCGACCGCCCCTCGCCGGCGTCGAAATGCCCAGGGCCAAATCCTCCTCGAACGGGGCATTTGTAGTTACTCGCAAGTGCTTAACTTTTGGTACGACGCGGTTCGAGAGGCGATCCAAAACGCCGGTGCCATTGCCTGGGACCAAATCCCCCAGACCGGGGAAAATCCACCAACGGAACATGCCCGTCTGGGGGAACCGTCCTACCGTCCAGTAGTGTATTGGTACTATTACGCCCAGAACCACTGGCGGCAGGCACTGCGGGACATCCGGCACATCATTTCCTCTTTTCGCACCTCGGCCAAGGAAGTCTCTCCAAGGGGATCAGGGGATTTTGACCGAATGCGATTAGTGCTTTTCGGGTTTAGCAACGGTGGCGATGCGGTATATCAGACGGCCAAGGCACTGGAGCGCGAAGGTATCCGGGTGGATTTGGCCATTACGGTCGATCCGGTGCGTAAACCGTTGCGGGGCATGGGATTTATGGGGTTTCAACGGCCAGAGAATGTGGCCCGATGGATCAACTATTACCAGCGGTTTGACCGTCGGACCCTGGCGGGCATCCTGCCGATTGTGGGTCGGCATGTGGACGGGGCGGACGAAAATAACCAGATGCGACCGGAGGATTTTCCAGAACCGAAGACCCGGCCCAAAGCCCACCTGTGGATCCCTTCCTTAGAAGTCGTGCGTCGGCGGATTACCGACGAATTAACGGCATTGCTCTCTCAGCCAATGGTGGGATAGGCTATTGGGATGGGATTGGGAAGGCAGGTACCATGATTAGTGTGTGTTTGCCCAATTTATCTATTTCGCCAAGGAGGCGGCAATGCTCGATGTTTCCCAAATTCTCCAACTTCACAAGGACACGGTGGCCCATTGGCACCAAAGCGAAATTGCCAACCCCTATGAGGGGTTTCTGAACCTGGTCTGCCAACAGCATGAACAGAACTATCGGCTGTGGCACGAAGAAGACATCGCCCGCCGCCAGGACGTGAGCGACGCCGAAATTGCCGGGGTCAAACGCCGGATCGACAAACTGAACCAACAGCGGAACGACCTGATCGAAAAACTGGATGACGCGCTGATCGCAGAATTGTCGGCCCGCGGTGTTCAACCTGCTCCGGATGCCCGGCAGAATTCGGAAACTCCGGGCAGTATCATCGACCGGCTTTCGATCCTGGCTTTGCGGATCTATCACATGGAGGAACAACGAAGTCGGACCGATGTAGGGCCGGAACACCATCAGCGGGTCCAGCAGCGGCTGGCCATCCTGTATGAGCAGCGGGAGGACTTGGCCCGCGCCTTGGCCGAGCTGTGGGAAGACATCTTGGCCGGTCGGAAACGGCTGAAAGTGTATCGGCAATTTAAGATGTACAACGATCCGGCGTTCAATCCGTATTTGGCCCGATCGGGCCAAACCGGCGGCAACCAGACGGCCGGAAGGATTGGCCAGGTCTAGCATTTTTGGAGTATTTTCGGGCTGTCGCCGTTGCCTTGCTGGGGCGGCTCAGACAGCGACCTAGCTTGCAACCACGAGTTTTCCAGCAGGACGGTTCAGACAGCACCGGGCGGACGCGTTAGGGCAGGGGGTATCCCGTTTAGACCAGGCTTTCCAACAAGAGACGCATTTTTCGCAATTCGGCGTTTTGATCCACGTCGGGCATAGGCCGGATATCGACGCACAAGGCCCGGGTGTAGTCGTATTTTTCGAGAAGCGAGAACAGTTTTCCGTATTCCACTTCTCCCTGTCCCACCCGCACCTGGAGCTTGTCTTTGCGGGTATCTCGCAATCGGACGTGGCAGGTGTATTTCATGAGCGGTTCCAGGTTAGCGCCATGATGGGGCCCGTAGATATAGTGGCTTGGGTCCAGAGTGAGGCAAAGGCCCTTGACTTGGTCGCACAAGACCATAGCGGTGGCGGGGTCTTCGGTCATTCGGCCTACTTCGGTATGTAAGCCCAAGACCACTCCCTCGGCCATGGCAATGGAGGTCATTTTCCGAAGCCGTTCGATCTCTGCGTTGAATGGAGTGCCCAATTCCGAGGCCCGGATGGTAATGGTAACCACCTTGGTTGCCTTGGCCAACCGGCAGCAGGAAGCAAATTGCTCATAGTACAACGGTTCTGGGGCCTCCAGGTCCACACTGTAGGCGATCGGGGTCAGGCGATAGGTGTTCCGACAAATGCGGATGGCCTCCTCCAGATCGGCGTGGACCTGGGAGGGCTTTAGATGGCCTTCGGACTCGTGGATCATGATTTCTACGCAGGTATATTCCAGGTCGGCAAGGCGAGCCAAAGCAGTATCTAAAGGCAGGTGAGCGAAACACGCACTTGTGGCGGCCACAAACACCTCGGTGATCTCCTTAGAAGAACCAGACTGGAAAATGGAGGATATAGAGAATGCGGCGAAAATATCACAAAATGGGAGGTTGCTATGGCGGGCTTGATTCCCCGCTTATGGGGGGTGTGTAGCAGGCATAAAACCTTCCGTCCCAATCATTTTTTCTACTTTTGGGTATCCTTGTTCCCCGCTTGAAGTGGCACTCCCATCCGTTTTCTTTTACCCAACGCCGAAAGTAAATAGCTTACGTCTTGAGCGGGTTTCTGACAACCCGAGAATGGCTTTTTACGGGACGACCCGATTGACCGATCAGAAATCGGCTGGTAGGATAAAAGTTTTATATTTCCCTGATAGTGCCATTTTCCCGAAAAAGCTCCGACAGGGTGATGTGGAGGGTTCGGGAAGGAGCATACCTCTTTTTGGGGAATAGATGTCCTAAAAGTGGTTGCCAACGGAGGCTACCCAAGCAGGTTCCGAGTACGGTGGTGAATCCAAGGAGATAGGGAACGGATACCCCACTGGCCTCCGGAAACTTTGCTCATTGGATAATTTGTAACATTTTAGCCGAGTGAAGTAACAGCCTTTCCCCTCGGTGGGAGAGGCAGGCCAGCCTGTGGCGGGCCGGGTGAGGGGGGATAAAAAAAGTTCCGCCTCCTGAAAATTCCCCCTCACCCTGGCCCTTTTCCGCCAGGAGAGAGAAAAAAGTAGGACTACTCCATTCGGCTAAAATGTTACGATTTTTGATCGATAAGCATTTTCACGCCCCATGAATCAGTTTGAAACGAAAGGAGGAACCATTAGGTGCCCACAGTCCTGGTGAAAGATTTAATTGAGGCGGGGGTTCACTTTGGCCATCGGGTGAGCCGGTGGAATCCCAAGATGCGGCCGTATATCTATGGCCGGCAGAACATGATTCATATTATCGACGTGCGGGAGACGGTTCGAGGGTTGCTTCGGGCCAGGAAATATCTCCAGCAGGTGGCGGCAGGCGGGGGGATGGTCCTGTTTGTAGGGACCAAACGGCAGGCTCGCGAGACGATGGAACGAGAAGCCCAACGTTGCGGGATGCCCTATGTGAGCGACCGATGGTTGGGCGGCACGTTGACCAACTTTCGAACCATTCGGAGCCGACTTTCCCACCTGGAAAAATTGGAAGCCCTGCGGACCAGTGAGGAGATCCACAGTTATTCCAAAAAGATGCAGGCCGCCCTCAACCGGGAATATCGGAAGATGTATCGAAACCTCAATGGGATTCGCACCATGAGCCGATTGCCGGACTGCCTGCTGGTGGTGGATCCGAAAAAGGAAAAAAACGCCGTGCGCGAGGCCAGGAAAATGGGGATTCCCACGATAGCCCTGATCGATACGGACGGCGATCCGGATGAAGTGGATTTACCCATTCCGGGCAATGACGATGGGATTCGTTCGATTGATTTGATCATTCGGCTTTTGGCGGATGCGATTGTCGCGGGCAAACAGACGGCCCGAGTGCTCAAGCCGGAGGAACATGCCCAGCAAGGGGCTGCCGAAGCCGCTGCACCGGCGTAAAGCCCCCCTGAGGGCAGGGAGAAGAGATTTTCCTGGGTCTATCCAGGGCGTATAGGAAGTCCCTTCCGGCGGCGGAAGGACCAGGAAGATTCGGCGGCGTCCATCCGGGCGGGGGAAACGGGAGTTTTCCAGGCGGGTGGGGACCGGGGGCTGCCGAGGTCTTTCGCTCTTATGAGGAGGCAAAGAGGGAAAACCGAAGGCCCAGGTTCGGTTTTTCTGGGGCGTGCGAAAGGGTATTTGAACGGATTGTCTTTCAGGAATTGTAGGCGACATGTAGCGAAGGAGAGAGGTTTTTATGGTGGAGATTTCCGCGGCGGCTGTCAAGGCCCTTCGAGATGAGACTGGTTTGCCGATGATGGAGTGCAAGAAAGCGCTCCAAGAGACCGGCGGCGATCCGGAGGCGGCCAAGGAGTGGCTTCGTAAACACGGCAAAGCGAAGATGAGCGCTCGATTAAGCCGGGCCACCGGCTTCGGTCGGATCGGCGTCTATGCCGATTTCCAGGCCGGTCGAGGCGCTATGGTAGAACTGCAATGTGAAAGCGCCCCGGTAGCCAACCATGAAGAGGTTATCCAATTGGTCGAGTCGTTGGCTCGGCAATTGGCCTTGGGGCCGGGCGCCGATACGCCCGAAGCCCTTTTGCAACAACCCTCGCCGGTCCGAAAGGGCCAGACCCTCCAGGAACACATGGACGAACTGATGAACCGCATTCGAGAGGTGTTTCGGATTCCGAGGATTCTGCGGGTGGAAGGCCCGTGCGCCGGCTACGCCCATCACATGGGGAGTCCGGGCGTGTTGCTGTTGGTTTCTGGCGGGACCGCCGAGTTGGCCAAAGACATCTGTATGCACATAGCGGCCATGCGTCCGAAGGTGGTTCGCCGGGAGGACTTGGACCCGGCCTTGGTGGAGAAAGAGCGGGCCATTCAGGTCGAAATCGCCCGTCAAGAGGGCAAACCCGAAGCCATTATCCAAAAAATGATCGAAGGACGAATGAAAAACTTCTATGCCGAGCTTTGCCTGCTGGATCAGCCGTATGTGAAAGATGATAAACGGACGGTTGGGCAGACGGCCAAAGGGGCGGGCATGGAAATTCGCGGGTTTTATCGCTGGGAATTGGGCAAGGAGTAGCCTGATCTGGCCAGGCAACGGATTTCCTATCGGTTCGCACCGGTGCGGCACTTCGACGGCGGATTTTCTTCTTGGGAGATTTTTAGGTAAAAGGAGTCGAGGATGGCTGAGTCGGCCTCCGTAGAACCGTATTCCCGGGTCGTGCTTAAAATTTCGGGCGATGGTTTTACCGAGCCTGGGCAACGGGGGATTGTCCCGGATGCGGTGTTGCACTTAGCCCGGCAGATTCGTTCGGCGGCCCAAGGGGGCGTGCAGATCGCCATTGTGTTGGGCGGCGGCAATCTGATTCGGGGCGCCCAGTTTATCGCCGGCCAGTCCTATATTCATGAATACACCGCCCATTATATGGGCATGGTGGCCACGATCATGAATGCGCTGGCCTTGCAAGACGCCCTGGAGTCGTTGGGGTGCGAGACCCGCCTGATGACCGCCCTGCACATGAACGGCGTGGCCGAGCCGTATATCCATCGCCGGGCACGCCGCCATCTGGAAAAGGGACGATTGATCCTCCTGGCCGGCGGCACCGGAAGTCCCTATGTAACCACGGACACGGCGGCGGCCCAACGCGCCTTGGAACTGGAAGCCTCCGTGCTGCTGAAGGCCACCCGGGTCGATGGCGTCTATAGCGACGATCCAGAAAAAAATCCGCACGCCGTCCTGTATAGCGAGATCAGCTACGAGGAGGTGCGTCGGCAAAACCTGCGGGTCATGGACCCGGAAGCCATTGCCAAATGTATGCAATATGATCTTCCGATCGTCGTGTTCAACTTCCGAAAAGAAGGAAACATCGAACGGGCTATCCGAGGCGAACGGATCGGTACCCGCATCTGGCGAAAAGCGGAAGGCGGTTCGCCGTAAAAACGGGACGCTATTTCCGCCGGCCGGAGAAGGGATTTTTCTTTCCCTCTTCCACGGTAGGCAGGGGCAATCGGATTCACACAGCGAAGGTCTTGCGGAACATCTTTCCAAAGGGCGTCGTTTATGGATGCGGATGAAATCCTGCTGGATGTCGAAGAACGGATGGAAAAGGCCATTTCGATTTTGAAAGAGAACTTGGCCGGTATCCGGACAGGACGGGCTAGTCCGGGGCTGGTCGATTCGCTCCGGGTGGAGGTCTATGGCGCACAGACGCCGCTAAAAACCATCGCCACCATTGCGGTTCCGGAACCGAATCAACTGCTCATTCGGCCCTATGATCCGGGGACCTTGAAAGACATCGAGAAGGCGATTTTAGCCAGCGGATTGGGGCTGACGCCTCAGAACGACGGACGGACTATTCGGCTGATCATCCCGCCGCTTTCGACGGAAGTGCGACGGAAGATGGTGGGTCGGGTTCGGGAGTTGTGCGAGGAAGCAAAAATCGCCATCCGCAACATCCGCCGCGACGGCAACAAATCGGCCGATCAGGCGGAAGAGGAAAAAATCCTCTCCGAAGATGAGTGTAAGCGGGTGAAAGAGCAGATCCAAGACCTGACCAAAGAATATGAAGAAAAAGCTAACCAGTTGGCCAAGTCGCGGGAAAAAGAGGTGCTGGAAGAATAGCCCTCGAATGCATTGCTATCTTCTCTCCTAGAAAGTTGGCTGACGGCCGGTCGATGGCCGCCGCCGGCTTCCGAATGGACGGTCAAGCAGAAGGGGCGCCTCATGCGGATTTTGGTAACCTCCGGCCCCACTCGAGAATACCTGGACCCGGTCCGCTATCTGAGCAATGCTTCGAGCGGTCGGATGGGGGCTGCCGTGGCGCAGGCGGCTTTGGAAGCCGGGCATGAGGTCGTCCTTGTCAGCGGGCCGGTGGAAATTGCGTATCCGGCGGCGGCTCGGGTGCTTTGGGTGGTAACGACCGACCAGATGCGTCAGGTCTGTTTGGCGGAGTTTGACCATTGCGATGGGGTAATTGCCGCGGCCGCCCCCTGCGATTATCGGCCTGTCCGGACGGCCAAACACAAACTGCGGAAAACCGGCGCCGGTCGGGTGGTTCGGCTGGTAGAAACGCCTGACATTTTGGCCCATCTGGCCAAGCAAAAACGCCATCAGTGGATGGTCGGCTTTGCCCTAGAAACAGAAAAGGCGCGGGAGCGGGCCTGGCGAAAACTGGTCCAAAAGGATTGCGACCTGATGGTCCTGAACGGCCCGTCCGCCATACATGCCGAGCATACCCAAATCGAGGTCATCGACCGGCAGGGGCGTGTGGCGGCCCGCCTGGCCGGTCCGAAAGAAACCGT
The DNA here is from genome assembly GCA_029550925.1 of Planctomycetota bacterium. GTDB lineage: Bacteria > Planctomycetota > Planctomycetia > Pirellulales > Thermoguttaceae > JANXAQ01. Next base: position 8,747 of record JAKPGL010000170.1, on the reverse strand, counting down.
AGCGCGAGAGTTGTTCCAAATTATTACCGACCGTCTGATTTCGGGCCGACGGTAACGTGTTTTCCTTGAGCCGGTTGCGTTATGCAATATCAACCACCATAGCTTGAAGCCTAGCATCAGGATGCTATCGCAAGCGGTTGTGGGTCGGACAACGCAACCGGCTCGTTTTCTTTCGGTTGGGCCTCTTTACGTTTGCCAGACAGGGTGTTATTTTGAGAGCTTATCTAGTGCGTGTGTTGGTCCTGCTTTTATCGCCTTCGCTCAAAAGGAGAGTGTGATGAAACGGTATGTGGAATGGCTGATGGTAGTCCTGATCGGGTGGACGCTCGTCTCCTGTGGTCAGGGGGAGAAAGCTCCCGGCAAACCCGGTCCTCAAGGTCCCGGCCCGGAAACGACCAAACCGAAGGTTTCGGAGGAAAAGCCGCCGGAAATCAAGATCAACAGTCCTTTTGTTCCGCCGGAGATCGCTCCGCAGAAACCTGCCGAGAAATCGGAAGAGAAACCTGCCGCCTCGGAGGAAAAAACCTCCAAAGAAAAATCCGCTTCCCCGGAAGAGAAACCGACCGTCGAACCAAAGTCCGCCCCGGGTTCCGAAGAAAAACCGACTGCGCCGGAAAAGCCGGCAATGTCTTCCGAGCAACCCGAAAAGGCATCGACTCAAGAAAAAAAGGTGGAAGAAAAGGCCCCGGAAACAAAACCTTCTGAAGAAAAGCCCAAGCCGGAAGCCCCTCCAGCCCCTTCTTCGACTGAACCCAAGGAAAAACCTCAAGGGGAACAAAACGAGAAGAGGAAACCGGCGTCCGTCGGGCAGGAGAACACCTCGGAAACGTCCTTAGCAGACGCCTCCGAGCCGGAACAGCAGACCGCCGAGAAATCCGCCCCCGCGGAGAAAGCTTCGGAAAGCCAAGAAAAACCCGCCGGATCGTCCGCCGCCGAAAAGGAGGACCCGAAAGCGGTCGAGGCCCTTTTGGCCCTGGGCGTGAAGATCGAACGGAACGACCAAGGCGAGGTCAAATCCGTGGAGGCGACGGAAGGGCAATTGTCGGACGCCGATCTTGTCTTGGTCGCCCGACTGCCGGCGCTGGAAAAGCTGGAGGTGCGCGGCGGCAAAGTTACTTCCAAAGGGCTGGTCCACTTGAAAAACCTGGGCAACCTTCAACGGTTGTATCTGTGCGAGATCCCTCTTACCGATGACGCCCTGGAACATCTGGCCGGGCTCGTCAACCTGGTATGCCTCTCGTTGGAAAAAACCGGGATCACCGGCAAAGGGTTGGCTCATCTGAAAAATATGAAACAGTTGGACGTACTCAATCTGGCGGAGAACCCGATCACCAACGAGGCGTTAGCCCATCTGGAAGCGTTGACGCACTTGGACACGATCACCTTGCGGCACACCCGTATAACCGGCGACGGACTGGTGCATCTGAAGTCCCTGGAACGGCTTCGGGTGCTGAATGTGATCGGCTGCGGAATTACCGACGAATCCTTAGATCATCTCAGCGGCCTGAAGGAACTTCGGATGCTTTATGTCCGAGACACCGAAGTCAGCAACGACGGCGCTAAAGCGTTGAAGAAGAAAATCCCCGGCTTGGCCGTGTTCTTTCACTGATTGGGCCGGTCTTTCTCCGTTTGAAAAGGAGGAGTATTCGACCGTTAGCAACATGTCCTTTAGAGGAAGTCCTTCCCGCGTCCAGGGGTAGTCCCGAGGGTTCCTTTGCCCCGTCGCGTCATGAGGAGAGGCACTGGATTTGTGTGGTCGGTGGGGAAGGACATCCAACAGATAATCTGACGCCTGGACGAAGTTTTTCCATTGTTGGTTTTCCTATTTTCCTAGAGGAGTCGATGAAGATGCAAAAGCAGAAGTGGTCGTGGATGGTAATCCTGGGGATCGTGGTTTGCACGGGGTTGGCTTGCAGCGCCTGGGGGGAAGACCCCGCCAAGAAGCCGCCCAAAATGACCGCCGATGTGGTCTATGTGCCCACGCCCCACGATGTGGTGGACAAGATGCTCGAAATGGTGGGAGTGAAGAAGGAGGATGTGCTTTACGACCTCGGCTCCGGCGACGGCCGGATTGTGATTCACGCCGCCAAAAAGTTCGGCTGTAAAGCGACGGGATACGAGATCGACGACGATCGGGTGGCCGAGTCCTTGGAAAACATCAAAAAGGCCAAGATCGGCCATCTGGTGGAGATCAAACAGCAGGACATTTACACGGTCGATCTTTCCCCGGCTAGCGTGATCACCTCCTACCTTTTGCCGGAGATGAATAAAAAACTCATCCCGCAGTTTCAGAAGATGAAGCCGGGGTCGCGGATCGTCTGCCATGATTATTCCATCCCCGGCGCAATTCCTGAAAAGGATTATGCAATGACCTCGAATGAGGATGGGGTGAAACATTATATCTATCTTTATACCGTACCCCTCAAACTAAAAACCGAAAAAGATAAAGAGGAATAAACGGCGTACCATTTCCGCCGAATGAAACGGCCCAAATTTTCCCCCTTTCCCCTGCGGAAGAGGGCAGGGTGAGGGACCGGGCGTGGCGTCGGCTGCCAGTCGATGTATATCCATGGACGCCTGCGTCCATGCAGTGGAAAGCCGCTTCCTTATGGGTGCGGCTCGGAAGGCCCCCTTCCGCCCGGCCTCTGCCCCCGCTTTAGCGGGCGAGGCTCCGGCCATTTCGGAGCGGCTGATTTGGCCCCGCCGGACATCCTCGATCTAGACAGATCGTCCTCGACCTAGACAGATCGTCCCTCCGAAGCCAGACGAAGAGGCTCTAACAAAACGAAACCCCCAAAAGATTCGACCTATTCTCCCTCCCTGGAGGAAGTGAGTAGCAAGGGCCGTTTTGTTAGAGCTTCTTAAGAATAAGGCAAGGTAGGATCATCGTCCTTTGTCCAGAGGGCTGGGAAAACCATGCGTCGGGTGTCTCGGATCAGGTGGATTTTTACGGCGGGATGGCTTTTGGCATACGGCGGCCTTATGGCGACGCTCGGCTGTAAGGAGTCTCGACCGCCGACCATCCCCGTCTCGGGCAAAGTAACCTATGAAAACGGCGATTTGGTGCCGTCCAATCGGTTGGAGCTGCGTTTTCTTACCCCGGCGAATTGGGTTCGAGAGAAGAATTATCCTCCGGCGGCCGTAGCGATCGTGGACACCCGCAACGGCGAGTTTTCCGAGGCGACCACCTGGGAGCACGGCGACGGCGTTATCGAAGGGGAACACGAAATCGAATTGATCCGTGTGGGCGACGAAGCGGAGCCGGGCGGCTTTCGACCCAAAGAGTATCGCGGCGATCGCATTTGGCCGAACCCGGTTCGGGTCTCGCCGCAGAATAATGTATTTCATTTCACCATTCCTCGGGACTAGAGCTCTGGCAATGTTTTTGCGATGGAGAGGGACCGAGGGGCGCCTGGTCGCCCTTCGGCGCTGCCGATGATTTTATCTTCGGAAATTCTGGGCCCCCAAGGGCAGATCGCCCAACGGTTGCCCCATTATGAACATCGGCCGCAGCAGTTGGCCATGGCCGAAGCCGCGGACCAGGCCATCCAACACCGCCGACATCTCATTGTCGAAGCAGGCACCGGAGTAGGCAAGAGCTTTGCGTATCTGACGCCTGCCATCTTGGCGACGGCTAGGGAGGAAAAGAGCGACGAAACACCGACCCAAGTTCGGGTGGTCGTTTCCACGCATACTATTCCTCTGCAAGAACAACTAATCCATAAGGACATCCCTTTTTTGAAGGCGGTCATCCCCCTGGAGTGGACCGCCGTATTGGTCAAGGGACGGTCCAATTATCTTTGTCTTCGCCGGTTGCACGCCGCCGTGGATCGCCAGGGCTTCCTCTTCGCCGTTCAGGAAGAGTTCGACCAACTGCGCGAGATCGCCCAATGGGCCGCCAAGACCGAAGACGGTTCTCTATCCGACTTGCCGTTTCGGCCGATGCCCCAGGTGTGGGAGGAGACGGCCAGCGAGCATGGCAATTGTCTGGCCAAAGCCTGCCCCTACTATGCAGAATGCTTTTATCATCGGGCGCGTCGTCGAATGCAACACGCCCATATTTTGGTGGTCAACCATGCGCTGTTTTTTAGCGATCTGGCCTTGCGGATGCAGGGGGCGGCCCTTTTGCCGGAATTCCAAATCGTCGTCTTCGACGAAGCCCATCATCTGGAAACCGTAGCGGCTGAGCATCTAGGCATTCAAGCGGCAAACACCCAGGTGGAATACCTGTTAAGTCGGCTTTATAACGAGCGGACCGGCAAGGGGCTGTTGGCCGAACCGGACGCCGCCCCTTTGCGCCCCCTGGTAATGGATTGTCGCAGTCGGACGCAGGATTTTTTCCGCGGGGTAGAACGTTGGCTGGCGGAGCACAAAAACACCAACGGCCGAGTCCGGCAACCCAATATCACGTCCAATCCCTTGAGCGAGGGTCTGGTGTATCTAGGGGGCAAAGTTCGTAAACAAGCGGAAAAGATGGACTCATTGGAAAGGCGGGTGGAATGGTTGGCCGCCGCCGATCGGCTTCATCTGCTGGCCGACACCATCGCCGATTGGGTCGGCCAACAATTGCCCGACGCCGTGTATTGGGTGGAAACGTCCGGGAGCGGGGGCCGACATCGCCGCCGGGTCGTCCTGGCCGCCGCCCCGGTGGAAGTAGGCCCCCTCCTAAGAGAACATCTGTTCCAACAGATTCCCACCGTCATCATGACCAGCGCCACCCTCTCGACGGCGGGCGGCTTCGACTTCTTCCAATCCCGAGTGGGGCTTACGGATTGCCAAACCTTACTGCTCGGCAGCCCGTTCGACTACCAACGACAAGCCGAATTGATCCTCGTCGAAGGCGGCCCCGATCCGGCCGGCCAACCCCAAGCTTACGAAGCATACCTGGCCGACATGGTCTGCCGCTATGTCCAGCGATCCGAAGGCCGAGCCTTGGTGCTCTTCACAAGCCATGAAACGCTTCAAAACGTGGCCGGCCGCTTGCAATCCTGGTTTGCCAGCCATCAGTTCACCCTGTTCAGCCAGGCCGAAGGCGCCCCCCGAATGCAATTGCTCCGCCGCTTCCAGCACACTCCCCGCGCGGTCCTGTTCGGCGCCGAGAGCTTCTGGCAGGGGATCGACGTGCCAGGCGAGGCCCTCCAGAATGTCATCATCACTCGGCTTCCGTTTAGCGTGCCGGATCGGCCTCTGTTGGAAGCCCGGCTGGAAGCCGTCCGTAGCCGGGGCGGCAACCCGTTCCGAGACTATCAACTTCCGGAAGCCATCCTCCGGCTCAAACAAGGTTTTGGTCGGCTCATCCGCACCCAGAAGGACCGCGGTATGGTCGTGATCCTTGATCCCCGTATCCGCACGAAAAGCTACGGGAAAATGTTCCTCAACTCGCTGCCCCCGTGTCAGGTGCGGATCGAAAGAGCCGACGCCGACCTCTCCTCCTCTGGTGAAAAATAGGCGTAAACCCCGGAACCATTCATCATCGATAGGTCTGCCGCGTTCCGCCCAGTTGAGCCGCCCACGTAAGCAGCAAACCGACCAGCATGATCCCCAAAGCCCAAAGGGCATAGGCGCTTAACTGAGTGATTGCATAGTTGATGCTCGAATAGAGCATAAAGAGGCTCGAAAGACAAAACAGCACCGGGACGATCGGATAAAGAGGAACCCGATAGGTTCCCGTGGCAGGAACAACGGGGGCGGCCTCTGTTTGAGCCGCCGCCAACGCTCGAAGGGCAAAAAGCGACAGCCCTATCATCAGGAAGAAGAACCAAAAGATCGGCGCAGAAAAGGCCAAGAGGGCGTCAAAGCCTTGTGCGCCCGCCTGCCAGCCGAAACCCACGACCATCGCCAACGTAACCACCCCCTGGGCCAGAAGCGACACGATGGGGACACCCCGCTGGGGGTCCCAACTGCCCAGCCAACGATACATGCGATGATCCGTTCCCATGGCGTAGTAGATTCTTGCCCCGGTAAAGATCATGCCGTTGATCGCGCCCAGGGTGGAGATGCAAATGAGGATGCTGATGATCTTGCCGGCCCAGGGGGTAACCAGATTGAGCACATCCGCCGCCACGGCCTGGGAGGAACGAAATCCCACTACTCCTAAAGCCCTAATAAAGGCAACATTGACCAGGGCATAGATACTTGCCACGGCAACGGTGCCTAGGACCAGAGCACGGAGGATGTTTTTGCGGGGGTTTCGGACTTCGGCGGCCACGTAGGCCATCTCGTTCCAGCCGCCATAGGTATAAAAGACCAGGATCATGGCCAGGCCCAGATTGCACCAGGGATCCATGGGTTTTTCCGGGACGGCTTGGGAAGGAGAAGCCCATAAGCCGACGCCCACAATGACCGCCAGGCCCAGCACCTTGATCACGGTCAGCACGTTCTGGGTCCACTTGCCCATCATCACACCGAGCATATTCACGACCGTCAGTACCAGGATAGCGCCGGCGGCGTAGATCAAAAAGGGATTGGCGGTTTCGGGCAAAGGGAAGATTTGATTGGCGTACCGGGCGAACACATAGGCGTACATGCCGATCGAAGCAGGCCGAACCACCCACAGTTGCGCCCAGGCAAACAGGAAACCCATCTCTCGGCCGAATCCTTTGGTGATATAAACGTAGTCGCCGCCGGACTTGGGGTAGGCGTTGGCCAATTCGGCGTAGCACAAGGCGCCAATCAGCGATAGCAAACCGCCCAGAAGCCAGACGCCGATGATGAAGCCGGCGTCGGAAATCAGCCAGGCCGCCCAGGATTGCTGGGCCGCCAGATTGCCTAACCAAGGCCAGGACTCTTGAAGTTTTTGAGCAATGCCGGAGGCAGCCGCCGCGATTTTGGGACTGGTTTCATAGATACCTGAACCAATAATCACCCCAACGATGATGCACGTCGAATCAAACAGGCTCAGTTGCGGTTTGGGGACAGCCGGTGTTTTTGAAGCTTCTGCCATAAAGACTCTCCCAGAAAAAAGGATTTTCTCCAGTGGACAAACCTAAGGAAACGTACAGAACATGCACTATACCACCAATTTTCCAAAAAGCCAAGGTTTTCCGAATTTTCCGGTTTTGGGGGCCTCGACTAGGAAAAAATCCGAGGGGATTTTTCAGACATCATGGGGCTTCCTCGGCGGGGCTCGGGTTCAACCGAGTCGTAGATGAAAAGGAATATTTTACTTAATTCTTTCTACTGATTCTAAAGGACCAGGATATAAGAAAATTTGCATTTTGAGGAGATCAGTTTTTTATCTCCCTTTTGTTTTTTTCCCGATGGGAAAAAAAGCGTAAGGGATTTTTGTGGTTCGTTTTCCTCCAACCGAGGGGGGAAACAAAAAGAGACCCTTTTGCCAGAAAGGACTCGGGCGATGTATTGGAAAACTGTGTGTGCCGTTGTCGTAGTGCTCGGAGGCTTTTGGGCCTTCGGAGCGATGGGGCAGGAGTGGACGCCTTGGCCAGGGCCGCAGGCCATCGGGCCGGCCCGGGCCACCCAGGCCGTCTATGATGAAGCAGTAGAAGGGGAACCTTTGCCGCAGGCGTCTCCCCTCCCCGGGCGATCTTTTGGGGCGGAGGTTCAGATTCTTCCGGAGCCGCCGGTGGTCGGGAGCGTTCGGCTCAATCAGGCCGAAGCAGAAGAGCCAGCGGCGAATGCACCTGGGACGCCGATTGCTTGGGCGCAGCCTCCCGCCGCGCCGGAAGCGCCCCAGGGTGTTGCCCCGCCTGCCGGTAAACCGGCGGCTGCCAAGCCGGAACCCAAGGAAGAGTTCTTCACCCTGGATGAGCTGAAGGCCGAAATGAAAAAATTGGCCTGGTCCAAGGGCGATTTCAAGATCGTCCCCTACGGAGTTCTATGGGGCGATTTGGTCTATAACACCAATCGTACCACGCCGGGACCGTACACCCTATACGTAAACTCTTTCTCCACAGACAATGAGCATGAATTCATCATCGACGCTCGCCGCACCCGCATAGGACTCGACATTTCCGGTCCTACCATCCCGTGGTTCTGCGGGGCGGCCACCGGCGGCAAACTAGAATTCGACTTCTTCGGCAACACGGCCCCCAATCCCAACCAGGGTACGGTGCTTTTGCGACACGCCTATTTTGAGGTCAAAAACGACGAGTTCCGATTCCTGTTCGGGCAAACCTGGGATTTGGTCTCGCCGTTGATGCCTGGCGTGCTGGATTATCCGGTGGGGTGGGATGGCGGAAACATCGGTTACCGACGGGCGCAACTCCGCCTGGAACGCTATCTGAACTTCTCCGATGTTTTCCGGCTGGAGTTGCAAGGTGCGTTGGCCCAGAATGTGATGCCCGATTTTTATGGTGTGGCGAATATCGATCGGGAATCAGCAGATTGGCCGCAGATCCAAGGCCGGATCGGCTGGGTGATCGGGCCGCGCGGTAAAGGTTGCAATCCGATCACCATGGGTGTGTCGGGCCACATCGGCGAAACCGAATACGACTTCAAGGCCGCCGGACCAGCGCCGCTGAGTCTGCCGCCGGAAGATGACCGCCGGTTCCGCACCTGGTCCTTGAACGCCGACTTCCGGGCGCCGATTACCGATCGACTCGGTGTGCAGGGCGAGTTCTTCATGGGCGAAAACCTCAGCTCCTTCATGGGCGGCATCGGCCAGGGCGTCGATCTGTACAGCCGGCACACCATTCGCTCCTACGGCGGCTGGATCGACGTGTGGTACGACTGGACCGATCGGCTCCACATGCACGTCGGTTGGGGCTTGGACGACCCGCTCAATGAAG
>JAKPGL010000149.1 GCA_029550925.1 Planctomycetota bacterium | reverse complement strand
GGCAAATGAAAACAAAACAGGCAATTTAGAAAAGCTAGACAGCCTTGCAACCCGCCCCCCGCTCCCTGCTGACCGCTGAATAGGTGAAAAAAAAGACAAGGACAAAATTTTCAGTTATTCAGGGATTTATTCAGAAGTTCCCTTAGGCTGTCCAGCCTGAGTCAAGCGTCCGCTAGACAGCGGGCGTTACGGCACCGGCTAGACCAGCCGACGTTACGGCGCTCGCTACATGGTCTATTTCTTGGCCAGGAACCGACGGGCCAACAGGAGCCCGGCTGCGCCCAGCACCAAAAGCACCAGGCTGGCCGGTTCCGGCACGCCCAGTTGCAATTGCAAAATCTCTTCGGTCCCCTGACCGGTCAGGATTCGGTAGGTCCAGTATTGGCCGGGCAGGAGGTCCTGCGGATTCCATTGTAAGACCAACCCCAGATCGTCGATCCCGCCGGCAGCTGTTAACACGTCGAATGTATCCCCGCTAGCGGGTCGGAACCCGGCCAGCAGTTCAATTTGCAGGTAGCCGTCTAGCACCGCCTGACCGCCGACGCTCACCCAGTCATAGCCGTTGGCGGCCCACTGACCGGGCAGGGCTTGGGTACCGCCCTGAGTGTAACCAGCCAGTTCCACCAGCAAGGTACCCTCGTCCTGTTGGGTGTAATTTTGCTGGATGGTAAGATGCCCTGGGGAATTACCGGCCGAAAGCGCTGCGCCGGCCTGGACCAGCACATTGCCGCCGATGGTGCCGTTGCCGCCCAAAAGGCCGCCCTGCACCACCACATCGCCGGTGCCGGTGCCGGAACCGCTCGTATTATTCACCAAGAGCCGACCAGCCAGTACCGTGGTGCCGCCTTGATAGGTATTGGCCCCGGAAAGGACCAAGTCGCCGGCACCCAGCTTCCGCAAGCCGCCCGCGCCCGAAAGGACGCCGGACAGCGTTACCGTATAGCCGTTGGTGTCGAAATGGATCGCATTGGCGCCGGTGCCGGAAAGGGTCATATTGAGCGAGGAGGCCCAATCGGCGGCAGCGCGCAAGGTAGGCCCAGCACCGCCCAGGTTCAGTTGGTAGGGTCCCGCATCGGTTACAAAGCCGCCCGAACCCATGATGAATGTGCCGCCCTCCAGCGTGAAAATGCCGGTGCCACTGCCGCTAGGACGGGTGTTGAGTTTGACGAAGGTGGCGTTGGCTGTGCCGCCGGTTTGGTAGAACGTGCCGTTGCCGTCGGTGGCCAAAAGGATGCCCGCTTCTGCATTCTGGATGACCAGATTGCCGCCGGAGAGATAATAGGTGCTGGTTTCATTGGGCCAATGGCCGATCCGCAGAGCGCCTTTATTATACGGTGTAGGCGAACCTGGGTCCTCGTTGTAACCGGTAACGGTGAATGTGCCGCCGGTCTGCCGGATCTCGGCAATCATGCCCATGATAGGATTTTGATAGTTTTCGCCCATATGGACGGCGCGGACCGTCAGGGAGGCGTTGTCCTGGATGGTAAGCGTAGCGGGGCTGGAACCGCCTACCACCCACGGCTCGCTCAGGCCCACGGCCAGAAAATCGGCCGAACTGGTAGAGTCGCCTGCCAGGACCAGGTTGCCGCCTGCTACATAGAGGTTGGCAATATTAATATTCTTTTGTACCTTCATGACGCCCTCGCCGATCTTGGTGATCCCGCTGGAACCGGTTTGATATGTAATGGGGATATCGACCAGCAGGTCCACGTCCGCGGGGCCGTTGCGCACATCGAACTTGGCCCAGGTGTCATTCCGTATCCGCATGGCAGCATTAGCCGAGACGGCAAGCATCTGGGCGGTCTGAGCGGATTCCAGGATAGTGATGGTCGGATTGTGCCATTCGTTGTACTGGACGCTGGCGTCGCCGCCCTGATAGAGGACGCCGCCGGTCATCGTAAGCTGGAAACTGTTCCAGAAGTGGTTGGGGACATCATTCCCGCCGACCGTGCCGCCGTTGATGTTGAGTTTATTGACCGAAGCCCCGGCGTTCCATCCGAAGGCGTTGCTCGCCGTATAGTTAACCGTGGCCCCGGCATTGACCGTCAGTTCGCCAGTAAGCGTTCCGTTAGCGCCGCCAGCCGTAAGCAGCAGCGTACCGGCCTCCACCACCGTGCCGCCGGTGAAGGTGTTGTAGGCATTCAGTTGCAATATGCCGGCCCCGGTTTTGACCAGCCCGCCGTCGCCAGACAGTACCCCGGAGAGCGTTACTATATAGCCCACCGAGGGATTGGCCGGATCGCTGGTGTTGATAGTGGTATTTCCGTTGATACCGGTCAGCGTCATGGGCAGAGAAGAGGACCAGTTGGCCAAAGCGCCCAGGGTTCCGCCGCCGAGGTTGATGCTTTTATTAGAAGTACCGCCCGTGATAATGCCAGCAGAACCGATGTTTAGACGGCCGCCGGTCAGACTGATCGTCGAGGGATTGGTTCGACCGCCGTATCCCATGTTGATGCCGAGGATGTTGGCGGTTCCGCCGGAGATATTCAGCGTAGCAGGGCCATCCCAGGATAGATACAGCGGCGCTGCGAGCAGATTGAGCACGCCGCCGGAAAGATTGTAGGTGGTGGTCCCTCCAGCCCAATGGCCCCAACGGTTGGACATATTATTTCCCGCAGGATCGTTGACGGTGCCTAGGTTGGTTACGGCGCCGCCGGATTGGTTGATGGTGATGGAGGCGCCGCTGGCGTCGCCGAAGACCATGTAACTGGAGACCGTGATGGAGGCATTATCCGCAATCGAGAACACGACGCCGCTACCCCGATTATCGATCCGGGAGGTAGTGAGAGAAGCATTTCCGGCGAACTTTGTAGTGCCTGCCATGAAGCGGAGAGTTCCTAAAGTTGCCGAACCTGAGATTTCTAAAGTTCCTCCGCCAGTTTTGGTCAATGTCTGGCCGCTGCCGGACAAAGTGCCCGACAGGGTCAGTTGGCCAGCGGAATTGCTCACGTCGATAGTACCGCCGCCGGTAAGCGTAATGGTCCGATTGGTGGAAGCGGCCGTAGCGCCGGAGTATTGGAGAGTGGCGCTTCCCAGGGTGATCGCCGAGCCGGCGCCCAGGGGGCTAGGCTGGCCGCTATTGGCCACAGTAGGCACGCTGAGCACTCCGCCGCTTACAGTAACCGGCCCAGAGAAGCTATTGGCAGTATTTTGCAGCACCACGGTGCCGTCGCCGGTTTTGGTAATTCCGTAACTGCCGCCCGACTCGATAATCTGGCCGGTAAAATAGACCGTACCGCCCGATGCCGCCTGGAGCTCCACGTTCTGCCAGAGGGTGATATTTCCTGTGAAATAAGAAGTATGGGCTGTATAGCCGCCGATGTAGGCCGCATAACTGGGCGCACTATACACCACAATATCCCGGCCCACGGTAACCGCCCCGTAGGTCCAAACGCCCCGGCTTATATCCGTCAACGAATCGCCCAATTGGATCGGGGCGTTATTATTGCCCAAAGCGCCGGGCGCTCCTTTGGGGGCGTTGGCCCCGATGAACAATCGGCCCCGACGCACGATAATCGTATTGGCGGTGAAATCGCTCTGGGAAGAACTGAGCAGTAAGGTCCCCGGTTGATCCTTGTAAAAGGCCGAAGAGGCGGTCCCAGTCAGTTTGGCCGACACTTCCACGTCAATATCCTTCGGCCCATCAGAGACCTCAAAAGTAAAATATCCCCAATTGGGTGTCATCTTTACCGTGCCGGCAATCAGGGTGCTATTGGCGGTGGTGGAGGTGAAACTGGAGTTGCTGTAGGTAAGCTCTAGTTGGCCGGTGCCGGTTTGGATCGTGCCGCCGAGCACTACAATTCGGTGCAGGGCTTCGTTATAGCCATTTAGATCGAGAACCGCGTCTTCCAAACGTAGATTCACGACGTTGCTGTCGTTGATTCTGGGGATGGCGTTTGTAGCGCCGAGCTTCAGGGTCCCTTGTCGGATGAGCGTCGTGCCGGTGTAAGTGTTGGCGGAATTGGCCAGGACCAGGGTGCCGGCGCCGGTTTTGGTCAAGCCTGCAGAACCGGCAATCGGAGCAGAAATGGTGGCCGTGTCTGGGGCGTTTTCCACGTAGATAGTGGCAGGATCAAGGTACTGACTTGCCCCTTCCTGAGTCAACGTCAAGGTCGAAGACCCGGCAATGGTGTAGCCGTTAGTGTAAAACCCCATGGAGCGGACGGTAATCGGCTCAGCCAGGCTGACTGTGCCGCCGGTGCCGGTAAAATGGGCGGTCATATTGGCCGTATTGTTCCAAGGGCTGTAGGTTCCGCCGCTTGGGGCGTCGGCCCAGTATGAGTTGGTGGTATTCCACGGGCCTGTACCACCCCCCACAGGCGATGTTCCATCCGCATCCCACCACCGATCGCCCAAAGTGGGTGACTGTATTAAAACAAACTGGAAAGAGCTAAAACCATCCGAACCATCATGGGTATTCGGCCCCATCGCCACATAGACAGTGTCGCCCACATTCAGATAGCCAAGATAGGCGCCGAAGTAGCCAGTAGGGGCGCCGCCTAACTGAAGTTTTGTTAGTTTCAACGTATCGTTGACATAGACGCGGACCTCCACACCGTTGCTGTAGAGGCTGCCAACATAGATGGAGCCGTTGGCCAGATAGACATGGCCGGCTTCGCCGGGCTGCACCGTGTAGGCGGCGATGGCGTACCGGTCGATGGTGTTGCCTACACCGCCACTTTGCGTAGAACCTCGGCCAGGATGGCCGCCGCTGCCACTCAGAGACACATAGGCAGCCGGCTCGGCCCGAGGAAGCGAACCGCCGTCGTAGTTATAACTGGAACCGGTAGCGATGAGACTACTGTAATTAGTGGCCGTGCCGATCGGCCCGCCGGAGTTCCACATGTAGTCCCAGCCGTCAGCGGCAACCAGCGGCCGGGTCTGACCAACCGAACCATTCCGATAATCGCTCTGGTAGTTGGCGATCACGGCGGCCCAGACTTGTCCCCCGGCCATTAGCCCCGCACACACCACCCGGATCAAGATCCCCAACTGCTTCATGGCACCCCTCCTCGATTCAGCCAAAGGATTCCCCGGGAGGAAAGGCTCCCCCTGCTAAACTATACAAAGAAACACATCCCCCTCCTCTCTCTCCAAAGTACTCCACGCTCTTCACGTAGGGAGTCCGCTTTTAGTATAATTAGGCCCTTCCGAACTCGCAAATGTTTTGCAAAGAGTTTTTGGGAGGCGAAAGAGGAAAACGGTGGGGAAAGACGCCCCCTCTAAAGACTTATATTTCGCCCCCTGCCGACTTCCTCGCAGCCACCTCGAGTCTGTTTTTTCTCTAGCTCCGGTAAAGGCGTTCAAAGGAACCGAACATCTTGTGGTACAATAAGGGTGGTAGCAGTTCCACCGGGTGAAGGATCCCTATGGGGACGGAGCTCCATGAATTGTCAGTGCCGCAAGGGGCAGTCCAGGTTTCTTGGGGACTACCTCTTGGGCTCTCTTGGCTGCGAAGGTGTCAAGGTCGCAGGTTCATACGGGCCTGGATCGGGAGCCTTCGCGGGGAGGACAAGAGAAGGTCCCCCATCGGTGGAAGTGTTGCGACGGACTGTTTTTCCTTCCTTGGGCTGAAGTATTATCCAAATTGGTTCAAGTATTATCCAAAAGGGAACCTCCTATGCCGCAGGCGATTGTCGATCCGGAAGAACTTCGGCAGTTTGCCCGGAGTCTGAAGAAATTCAACACCGAACTGCAAGAGCGGATCGGCGCCTTGCAGGCCCAGATGGCCAACCTGGCCAAAACCTGGCGGGACCAGGAACATAAAAAATTCGTCGAACAATTCGAGCAACACCTGAAGGTGCTGGCCCGCTTCATCGACATCAACGAACAGCATGTCCCCTACTTGCTGCGCAAAGCCGAGTACATCGACCAGTATCTGCAACAGTCGTAACCTCTGAGCGCCTGCAACCTTTGCCCTAGCGGGCCAGTCTCTGGCCGGCCTCATCCAGCCTCGTCCCATCGTGTGCTTTAGAGAGAAGGGGGGAGTGTTTTTCGGCTTTTCGTTTTGCCTATTTTGCCCAAATTGCCCTTGACCTTACATCTTATTTAGGGCTAGGATACGTTGCTTTGTTGCATTGGTATCTACACATCTTCCCGGAAACGCAATAGGTTGGGGTGATCTGGCCGGGTCTCCCCCAACATTTTGTAGGGAAAACCCCCTGTGTAGATGCCAATGGCTTTGTTGGGAGGAGAATATCTGGGCCTTCGGCGGAGGGCCGAGGGGTTGGAGGTATTGTTTTCTGGAAGGCAGAGGTGGATGAGCGGCCGAAGTTGGGCAGGCTTGGGGCTGTTGCTTTTGGCGGCCTTTTTAGTTCGGTTGGGAGGGGCTGTTTGGTGGCAGAATCGGCTCGCCAGCCCTCAGGAGTTCTTTTTTCCCGACAGCGACAGCTATTGGCATTTGGCCCGAACGATCGGCCTGGGCCAGCCGTATCAATACGGCTCCCCAGACGCCCGGGTGTTCCGGACGCCTGGGTATCCGGCGGTATTGGCGGTGGTATTTTGGCTTGGGGGGCCGGAAGTACCGGTCCTGTGGGGCCGGGTGTTAGGGGCGGGATTGGGGGTGGCCTGTGTGGGATGTTGTTGGTGGCTTGGCCGACGGCTTTTTGGTCCACGGGCGGGCTGGTTGGCCGGACTGGCCGCCGCTCTGTATCCAGAAGCCGTAGCCGCCAGTATTTTTATCCTGAGCGAAGCAGCCTTCTGCCCGGTCCTGTGTTTCCAATTGGTGATGCTCCTACAGACCTGGCAAGCAGAAGACCTCCGAAAAACCATTGGATATAGTTTGGCGGCAGGTCTGTTGGGCGGCTTGGGAACGTTGGTGCGGCCGAGTTGGTTTTGGTTTACGCCGTTGACGGCTGTGTTGGGAGTGGTTTGCGCCGGAAAGATTTTCGACGGCGGCAAATCAGCAGCGGGTCAACCTACTGAGGGAGAAGTCCGCCTGGAACCGTCCCCGCCAAGAAGCAGGTCGCCAAGAGGGATAGTTCGACTGGCGATGGCCGGGGCCATGCTGGCCGGGATGATCGTGGTCCTCCTGCCTTGGTGGATTCGGAATTATCGAGTGGTGGGGCGATTTACGCCGACCACACTCCAGGTGGGGGCTAGTTTATACGATGGATTGCATCCGGCAGCCAGCGGGAAAAGCGACATGCGGTTTGTCGAGGAGTTTGCCCAGTCGGAACGCTGGCTTTTGAACTATCGGGGGCCGGAGGTGCGCATATTAGACCCGGAAAGATGGAACAGGGGCAAAAAATCGGCTGAGCCGGTGGAAAAAGTTTCCGACCGGGGAGTTCCGGAGCCGGAAGGCCCAACGGTGATTTGGGAGTATTGGCTGGATCGGGCAATGGCCGAAGAGGCGTTGCGGTGGGCGTGGGGGCATCCGAAAGAGGTGATGCGACTGGCCTGGGCGAAACTGCGGCGGATGTGGACTCCTTGGCCGAACGAGCCAGCCTTGTCGGCCTCGCCCCTGGCCGCGGTGGTGGGCGGTAGTTATCTGCCGGTGCTTCTGGCAGGACTGTTGGGGTTGGTCCACGCAGGCCGACGAGGAGGGCTTCTTGTTGTGGTGCTGTTGGTTTTGCCGTCCTTGTATTTGAGTTTGGTCCATAGCATTTTGGTCGGCTCCGTTCGATACCGGGGACCGGCGATGTTTGGCTGGATCGTGTTGGGTGCGGGTTGGCTGACGGAAAAGTTCCGGCCGATCGAACCCCGTTTGGACCTCCTTGGGAAGGGAGCAGCGTAGCGCCGTCTGCCAGACAGTAAATGGAGCGTCGTCTGTCATACGGCAGTCAAGCCAGTCTGACAAATTGGATTACAATAGGCTGAGTTGTAAGAGAGTACGGGAAGCCATCGTTGCTTCCAAGGAACTCAAAAAGGATTTGCACGAGTTGGAAACCTGCCGGGCGACAAGGAAGGAGACGCCGGCCATTTCTGTGCGGATAGGGAAAGCGTGTTGGCGGCTGGCGAAATGGGGCCTGCTGGCGGCCGTCGTGGCGGTCGCGGTGGGGGCGCCGTATTTTTATCGGCAGGTGGATCGCCGTTTGCGTGCAGAGATCGAGGCCCTGCTGGCCGACCGGTATCCGCATTTGAAAGTCGCTCTTCGCTCGGTGGAGCTGGTGCAGGAGGCGGAGCGGGAAGGAATTTTGCTTCGAGGGGTGAGTCTGGCGGAACCGGACGGCCAGTCGGGGAAGCCGTTGGTCGAATGCGAGGAGGTCTTTCTCAGTTGTCCGACAGACTTGGCCCATTTAGCTCAGAGGAAGACGCCGGTCCATCGTATCCTCATTCGGCGGCCCACATTGTATCTACGCCGCAGCGCCGAGGGAAACTGGAATTTCCAAAACCTGCAACCTCAAGGTTCATTAGGAAAACAAAGGCCAGAGATTCTGGTAGAAGAGGGAACCGTGGTGTTGTCGGCCGACGGAGATGGGGGTGGTCGGCCAATCCTTCTTCGGGACCTTCAGGCGGCGGTAAGTCCTTCGGAGGAACGGATCCCTCCTGACGGCGAGGAAGAAAAAAGCGGAGCGAAAGCGGACATTCGCCGCGTACAGATGAACTTGTCCGGCCAAGGATTGCAGCAACTAAGCCTGGAGGGATGGGTCGATCTGGCGGCGGGAGATTATGCCTTCCAAGGAAAAGTAACCAATTGGGAGCTTACCCCGGAATGGCAAGACGTTTTGCCGATCCTGGGGGTGGAAACCAAGCGGGGGTTTGGCGCATTTCAAGGGCAGATGGACATTAGTTTCCAGGTGTCTCATCGCCCTTCCCGCCAGGAGCCGATCCGATGGGAAGCAAACGGGCGATTGACCAATGGCCGACTCCATGACCGCCGTCTGCCGTATCCGTTGACAGACATCTGGGCGGTTTTCCGGGCCGACGCCGATGGACTGCGGGTCGATCAACTTTTCGCCCGCCACGGAGCGACCACGTTGCGAGTCTCGTATCGGGTCAACGGCTATCGGGCCGACTCTCCCATGCATCTGGAAGCGGAAATCCGGCAATTAGAGCTTCGGCGGGAATGGCTGGACCTGTTGGGATTGTACGCCTCGTTGGGCCGACATTGGGACCTCTATCGTCCTTCGGGCCAGGCCGATATTTATCTTATGCTCGATTACGACGGCCAACACTGGTTTCCAGAGGCCACAGTGGATTGCACGGACGTATCGGTCCTTTATGCGAAATTCCCCTATCGTTTAGATCACGGCCGGGGCCGATTGGAGCTTCGCAACGATATGCTCTGGGTCCAGTTGTCAGCCTTCAGCGAGAACCAGCCGGTCCGCATCGGCGCCGAAATCCTCCATCCGCTGACGCAGCCGAGCGGTTGGGTCGAGATCCAAGGCCGGGGGTTGCCCATCGACCAAAAGTTCTTCGACGCCCTGAGCGAGCCGACCCGAAAGTTTCTGACGCCTTTGCGTCCGCAAGGGGTGTTAGACGTCGTGTATCGGTGGCGTCGAGAACGACCAGATGCGGAGGCCCATCGTCAAATTCTCCTCCAAGTAAGCCGAGGGGCTGTCTGCTACGACCGGTTTCCGTATCCGATCCGGAATCTTCGAGGCAGTTTGGAATTTCTGGACGGACGATGGGAGTTTTGGGGGCTAACGGGCAGCAACGGATCGGCCCAAATCCGGGGATATGGACATTTAATCCCTATAGAAGGATCGCCCTCGCAGGAACAAAAACCCCTTGAGGCGGCCCCCCGCGAAAACGCCCTCGACCCAATCGCTTCCTTCCAACCGCTCCGGCGTTCCCTGCCGTCTCAACCCTCGCCGGGCCTTTTTCAAAGCATCTTCGGACCGCAGGAAAACCTCCTGCCCCCTATGGAACTGTATCTGAACCTGACAGCCGAGAAGGTCCCCCTGGACGAGGAACTTCGGGACGCTTTGCCCCCGGCCGCTCAGCGCCTTTGGAACCAACTCCGACCTATGGGTCAGGTGAACTTGCAGGAATTGGAGATTCGGTATCGGACCGGCCAACCGGCCGCCCAAGTCCGCTTTACCGCCCAACCGATTGTCGAACGGTCCTCGATCGAGCCGGCGGCGTTTCCTTATCGACTAGAAAAACTCCAAGGGACTATCTTCTTCGCCCAAGACCAGGTTTTTTGGCGGGATTTTCGGGCCGAACACGGGCAGGTCCGCATCGCGGCGGATGTGTTCGGCCGATTCCAACCCGACGGCGCCTGGCGATTGGAAATGGAAAATCTTTTCATCGATCGCCTTCCCATGGATCGCGAGTTGACCAAGGCCCTGCCGGAACAACTCAAAAAGGCCTTTGCGGCTTTGAACCCCGAAGGCGCCCTGGCTTTACGAGGCCGATGGGAGTTGGCCCAGCCCGCAGACCCCGCCGCTGGTCAAACCTCGCAATGGGACCTGACGCTGGCTCTGGTGGGCGTCCATCTGCATCCGGGGATCTCTCTGGAACATATCCACGGCGGGGTGCATCTGGCCGGTCATTACACCGGCCAGGAGTACCGCAGTTGGGGAGAATTGGAACTGGACTCTCTGGTTTACCAGGGATGTCAAATCACCCAAATCCAGGGACCATTTTGGATTGATAGCCAATACATCCTTTTCGGACCCGATGCGGAGACCCGGCGACGATCCTACCTCGCTCAGTACAAAGACGCTGCTTCCCAGGCTGACGGGGACCAATCGGCCCGATTGATCACCGGACAATGGTTCGGCGGCCAGATGACCGGCCAAGGATGGATTCGAATCGGACCAGACGCCGAATTCGCTCTTCGCGCTACCGTATCGGACGCCGACCTGGCCCGAATCGCTCAAGAACATCTGCCCGGTATTCAAGACCTGCGGGGAAAGGTCTATGGATGGGTGTATCTGCACGGTCAGGGCAAAAATCTCCACGGCCTCACGGGCCGCGGCGCACTCCATCTGCGCGAAGCCGATCTCTACGAACTGCCGGTCATGATCGCTCTGCTGAAAGTCCTGAATCTCCGCCGACCGGATACGAACGCCTTCAGCGCCTGCGATCTGGAGTATCGAATCGCTGGGCCGCACATCTACCTGGATCGCATCGTCTTCCAAGGCGACGCCGTCAGCCTCCACGGCGCCGGCGAAACCAATTTTCAAGGAGAATTGCACTTGGCCCTGTCGCCCATGTTGGGTCGGGAGGATCGAAAGCCGTTGGTCCTCAAACAATTGCTTGGCGGAGCAGGACAGGAATTCATGGTGATCCGCGTAACCGGCTCCTTGCAAGACCCGAAAACAGATAAACAAGTTTTCCCCACACTCAATCAGGCGTTGCAAAACCTCGCTGGCTCCTCATCGGGACAATGGCCGGCACCCGGCGCACAACGTTTTCCTGCTCCCCTTCGACGTTTGCCTCAGAAGCCCATAGTCGGCCTAGCGCCCTTTAACGACCCAGATACTCCAACACAAAACTACCCCCCGGGAGAATCCTCCAACCTCGAACTGCTACGATAAGCTACACTTAGAAAGGAGGCCTTTGTTCTAAGAAGCTCTAACAAAACGGCCTTTCCTACTCACTTCCTTCAGCGGGGAGAATGGGTCGAGTCTTTTGAGCTTCGTTTTGTTAGAGCCTCGAAAAAATTCCACTCCTGAAACGAAAAAACAGCCTTTTTACGCTTCCTACACCTTGGTCCTGCACCTCCGATCCAGAGAAACGATCCTCCGCATTTGGGGATGAAAACCATTTCCATCGGACGAACCTGATCGAAGCTTGGTTTCCCAAAATTGGCTTTTCCGAGAGAAGGAGCCGTAGGATGCAATTAGGACCATTAGGCAATATCGCCGCCGGGGCAGCGGGGGCGCCTTTGGCCCAGACGAAAGGCGCAGAACTAGACCGCACCCATCAAGAGTCCGCCTCCCACCAGCGCCGCGTTCAGACCGAACAACAGGCTGCCGACGCCGCAGGCATCGGCCAGACCGACGGCCAAGATCACCAGACCGACGAGCGGGACGCCGATGGTCGGCTTCCCTGGGAAATCCCCAATCGGCCGGCCCAAAACCCCCAAGAGGAATCTTCGCCCCCTGCCGGACGCACTCCAGACCCCAACGGTCAGATCGGCGCCCAACTCGACTTGCTCGGCTAGCGCCTTCTTCTGCCC
>JAKPGL010000146.1 GCA_029550925.1 Planctomycetota bacterium | reverse complement strand
TTCCACCAACTTGTACACTACCGACCCTCAAAAATCACAGGATTTTTGAGGGACCTGTTCAGTGTACGAACACCTGAACTAGCCTATTTTGCAAAACTCCAGTTATTCATGCCGCTACAGGTCGGTGTTTGCGTCCCTGGGATGGGGTAACTCATTCCAACTATGGATTGCATTTATACGAGAAAAACCTCAATGATTCTTCTTTTGTTTGGATTCTTCGCATTGTGCCCTAATTCATCCCCAACCCCTCTTTGGCCCTCCCCGCCAATCGGCTGCCGATTTTGAGAAATGCATCTGCAGAATCAAAGGTATCCACAACTGGAGTTTAGCCAGAGTGTGGGATGAGCGCCAAATAGTGGGCAGAAGCTAAGCTGGATTCTCTTCCGAGTTACCGCCGGGATGTCGTCAGCAATAGAACTCGACTAGATTCGTACGATCCGAGCTGAGCGGGCCAAGGCTGTCGCACTTGGTCAGCCGACGTAAGTTCCTACCAATTCTCATATCCCGACGAGACCAAGATTGGGTCTGGGTAAACTCCCGACCAAGGCGGGTGTCAACAGGCCCCGGCACCGAAGCCCCCTGGGCCTTGCGGCTCCAGGTACCCGCCGAAGTGGGCGCATGAGGATTCGAACCTCAGACCTCGTCCTTATCAGGGACGCGCTCTAACCAACTGAGCTATGCGCCCGGGAAACGTGGGGCGACTTTCTTCCACAGTTGTCCATGAATTCCCACGTGGGTGGGAATACCCCCGGTATCTCCCGGTAACCACAGACACCTTACTTTATACTCGGCGGAAATGTTACCTAAATTAACAAAGCTTGATTATATGCTTTTTCCCGTTTCGGAAAAAGTCCCCCCCGCAGGAGAACCGGACCCTTGTCCCGGACCGGTCGGAAAAACCAAGCGGGGCTGCCTTCCGAGAGGATGAAAAATCTCGGCGATCCTGCCCATGGCTGGTTAAAGGTGTGGTTCGGGGGGGGAAATAGGGGGACGCAAGATGGAATCTTAAAGCCTCTGAAAAAGGGCCGTCCCTACCTGCCCCGAGGGGGGGGCGGACCCCGCCAATTCTTCCGGGATTCCAATTTGTTAAAAGTTTTAAACGGAAAACAAACAGAATCAAACATCCTCACCACTCTCTGCGTCTTCTGCGGTGAGATATTTACCACGGAGAGCGCGGAGAAACAGCGCAGAGAGAGAAAAATAAAACGAATGGAGCGAGTATCCCCTAGCGGGGTATATTGTAGGAAGATTTCCGAAATCCAATCGGTCCCCTATATTTTCAATTTTCTCTATATTGCCTATATTAACCTTATTCTATTTTCCATTTTCTCTATTTTGTGTATTTTCAGTGCATTGTTAACGCATTCTTCAGGGGCAGTGCGTTTCGGAGATTTGCTGCCGGAAGCGGTAACATCCGCCCCATCGGGTGGTTGTTCCGCAATCGTCCGAAAGCTGACCCAAAAATCAAGCCTGGACGGAGTGCTAGGCATTTCCTTCCAACGTCGGAAGTGTTACCTTTCGGGAAACCAGGGACCGACAAAACGCCTCCGTTTCCTTGATCTGGGGTGTTTTGGTAGATCGGTGTGGGAGTTGAACCTGCGGAGAAAAACTTGCCATGATTCAGCAGCAACTTTTGGAAGGTGGATGGGACGATTCCCCGGCGGTGCGAAGGCTGCTCCTCCGGTCGGGCTTGAGCGAACCGGCCGCCGAGTCGAAAGCCGGTTTGTTTACCCGGTGTTATCAAATGCTCTGTTCTCAGGCCGACCACACTGCCGGAGCATCTGTCGGATCGGCGGCTGCCGAACCGGGGCCGTCTGGTTGGCCGTTGCCGCATGGGTTCTATGTACCGGGCCGGATCGAAGTGTTCGGCAAACACAACGATTACGCCGGTGGGGCGAGCATGGTGGTGGCCGTCGAACGGGGCTTTTGCCTGGCGGTGTTGCCTCGGCCGGACCTACAGGTTTGGGTGGCTGACGCCCGAACTGGCCAGCACATCCTGTTTCCCTTGCACCCGCAGTTGCAGCCGACCGTGGGCCATTGGTCCAATTATCCGATGACGGTGGCCCGGCGGATGGCTCGCAATTTTCCTGAGCTCCAGTGGGGCGCTCATATCGTCTTTGCCAGCGATCTGCCGCCAGCATCCGGCATGTCGAGTTCTAGCGCTTTGATCGTGGCTATTTTTCTGGCCCTGGCCGAGGTGAACCAAGTTTGGTCCAGGCCCGAATTTCAGCAGGAGGTGCACAATCTGGTCGAGCTGGCCGGTTATTTGGCGACGGTAGAAAATGGCCAATCGTTCGGCTCATTGGCCGGGGACAAAGGCGTGGGCACTTTTGGCGGCAGTGAAGACCACACGGCCATGCTCAACTGTCGGGCAGGTTTTTTGAGCGAATATGCCTACTGTCCGGTGCGGTTTTTGCGTTCGGTACCGATGCCGCCGGGATATGTGTTTGCCCTGGGCGCTTCGGGCGTAGCGGCGGAGAAGACCGGGGCTGCCATGGAAAAGTACAACCGGGCGTCGGGTCTAGCGTATCGAGCGGCTGAGCTATGGCGGCAGGCCACCGGCGGGAGCGAACCGCATCTGGCCGCCGTGGTCCACTCCAGCCCGGATGCCGCCGATCGGCTGATCCAGATCATCCGTTCCGCCGGCCTGGACCCGGCTGAAACCCAAGCCCTGTTGAACCGGGTGCAGCAGTTTTTAGTCGAAAACGAGGAGCTTCGGCCCGCCGAGGGCGACGCCCTGGCCCGCTGCGACATGGAAACGTTGGGGCCGCTGGTGGATCGCTCGCAAAAGGCCTCCGAAGAGTTGCTGGGCAATCAGGTGCCGGAGACGATTCGGCTGTCGGCCATTGCCCGGGCAGAGGGGGCGGCGGCGGCCTGTGCGTTTGGCGCTGGATTCGGCGGCAGTGTGTGGGCCTTGGTCCGGCAAGAGGAAGCCGAGGACTTCCTCCGACGCTGGAAGAGTCGGTATCTGGCGGAGTTTCCCCAACACGCCGACCGGGCCGAGTTCTTCACCACCGGCGCTGGCCCTGCCGCCTTCCACATTGTACCCGGCCAAAAATAAGCTGTTGGATTTTTGTTTTCTCCAAGGGGAGAGGGGAAGGTATTTCCGGTCGGCTGAGTCTTTTTGGGGCGGTGCGGGGTTTAATATAAAGAGAGGTTATTGGCTTCATAGGCGAGGCTTTTGGCCCAGCGGGTGGATTGCCTTCAGGAAAGGAGCACAAACGATGCCAGAGGCGAGAGGGGTTCTGAGGGGGATGGCAATGGTGGGGGTGATGGGGATATGGGTTGGTTTGGGAGAAGGAGGGCTGCTGGCGGCGTGGGCGATTGAGCCGGCGGCGTCGGCCCAAGCAGAGGCGGTTCTGGCGTCTGGGATGGTTGCCGAGCAGCCTGCCCCGGAAAGTAAAGAGGCCGAAAAAGCCGCCTCGCCGGGAAAACCCCATGTCTCTACGCCAACGGTTACGCCGGAGGAGTTGGAAAAGTTGGTTCAGCAGTTGGACGCCGATTCGTTTTCGGATCGGCAGGCGGCCAGCCAACGATTGGCCGAGCTGGGCCGATCGGCCATCGACGCCCTGATCCGGGCGGCTGCGAGCGAAAGCCTGGAAGCCAATGTGCGGGCCTTGGACATTCTGAAAAAACATCTGGATTCTCAAGATGCCGAGCTCAAGAAGTCGGCCAAGGAGGCGTTGGAAAAAATTGCCGTCGGTCCCAGGGCGCCGTCGGCCCGTCGGGCCAAGGACATCCTGAAAGCTTACGAAGAACGAGAAAAACTCCAGCAGCAGGCGGCCAATGTACCCGGCCGGATTCACGTGATGGCTCAAGCGCAGATGATGGGCGGCCAAGGCGTCCGCCGTGTGCAGGTGGTCAACGGCGTCAAAACCATTGAGGGAGAGGATAAAGACGGCAAGTTCCGCATCGTCGAAGACCCCAAGGAAGGCATCACCGTCGAACTCAGCCGCAAAAAAGACAACAAAGAGGTTACGGAAAAATTCCAAGCTAAAAACGCCGAAGAACTCCAGAAAAAACATCCCCAGGCCTACGAGGTGTATAAGCGCCACAGCCAAGCCGGGGGCATTATGATCCAGGCTGGCCCGATTGCCATTGGCCAGGTGCAGGCGGCCCCGGTGGTCCGGCGGAACAACGTCGAAATCGCCGGCCGCCAACTGCCGATGTGGATCAACTTGGTCGATCGCCTGGTAACCGACGAGGCCATCAAAGACAGTTCCCGGCAGTCCCTCGAAGACTTGAAAAAGAAGTCCGAAGAGGCCCGGCAGGCTTTGGAAAAACTCGAAAAACGTCTCCAAGAGGCTATTGAACAAAAAGCCAAAGAGGAAAAAGCCAAAGAAGAACAAAAGAGCAAAGAGGAGAAACAGCAGGAAAAAACGTCCCCCTCGGAAAAGCAATCCTAAAGCAACGCCTTGCATCGGCTGGGTTTCGGAAACCTGGCGTCCCTCTGTACACAGAGGCCAACACAGCGGATAGCGACTTAGGAGGCGGGAAAGAGAGGCATACGTTGGCGTTTACTCCCACCCCATAATTTCCAACCATCCTCGTATGCAAAACGCATGGGCCTTCTCAAAGGTGTTCTGGCCGGAGTTCGGGCGGAGCAGTCTGCTGAAGATGCTGGCCATTGGAGTGTTTCTGGCCATTCCTTTTGGCGGTAGCGGGGCGGGGGTGTTGCCCAGACCGGATCGGCAATGGCTGGTTCGGCTTCAGCAGGCGCAAGAGAAAATCGCCGACGGCCGGGTCGCGGAAGCATCGCCGTTGGCGGAACAGATATTGACCAGCGGCCAGTGGGGATATGTACCGATGGAGACGGACGGCGGGCTGCATCTGCCGCTAGAGCGGGCGGCGGCCTTGCTGCTGGAATCCTTGCCGCCGGAAGCCCAGGCGACGTGGGAGGCTTGGTGTGCGGCCAAAGCAGCCCACCGATTGGACGAAGCCCTTCAGCAGCGGGATCGGGAGGGCTTGCGCCGAGTGGTGCAGCAGTATCCGGCCACGCGGTTTGCCGCCGAAGCGGCTCTGGTGCTGGCTGCCGACGCCTTGGATCGTTGCCAATGGCCGGAGGCGATCCGCTGGACGGAACGCGTGTTGCGGACGGCGGCTTCCACGCCGGCCATGAAACAACAGGCTCTGCTGTTGGCCGGGACCGCCCACCTGCGCCGGGGCCAGGCGGAACAGGCCCGGCAGTGCTTCGGTCAGCTTTTGGCGTTGGGACCGGCTGGGGTGCTCCAGATTGGCGGGCAGACACTGCCGTCGGGTCTGTCCGCGGAAGGGTTCTTGGAGCGGGTTCGCACTTCGGTCGAGGGCCCAGCAAAGCCTTCCGTAAAAAAACCTTCGGAGGAGTTGGCCCGGGGTTGGCCGATGTTCCGAGGCGACCCGACCCGGAACGCCTCGGCATCGTGGATCGGCCAGGTGGGCCAGCTCCGATGGCGTCTGGATATGGAAGGCATGGAAGAATTTGCCGCCCGGGGGGTGGATGCCCCGGGAACCCTCCGATTTTTTATTCCCGGCCAATTGCCGGTGGGACATCCGCTTCTGGTGGATGATTTGGCGTTGGTTCGGCTGCCGACTCGGCTGGTAGCCGTGGATTTGTGGACAGGTAAACAAAAATGGGAATATCCACCCGGCGGCGACACGGCCATCCAGCAAACCCAGGGCCAGCACATCCTGCCCAGCGGGGTGATGGTTCGGGTGCAATCGCCCCAGGCCCAACTGTGTCGGCAAAGGATTTTCGAAGACGCCCCCTACGGCCAAGTGGTTGTCCATGGGAACCGGTTGTTTTTGCTGGATGATCTGGGCGTGCCGGGGGCCACTCTGTTGCCTATTCTGCCGGTGGCCGTGGCGCCGGGGGCTGCACGACCTTCCGCCCCGCCGCAGCAGAATCGCTTGATTGCCCTGGACCTTCGTAAAGAAGGCAAAGTGCTGTGGTCCGTCGGCGGGGCAAGCGGCGAAGATGAACCGGCCCTGGCCGGGGCCTTCTTCCTTGGACCGCCGCTGCCGGGGGACGGAATTTTGTATCTGCTGGCCGAACAGGCAGAGCAAATCCGGCTGGTGGCCCTGGCGGAAACTACCGGGCAGCTTCTCTGGACGCTGCCGATTGCTGTGCCGGAACGGCCCATCTTGCAGGACCCGCTGCGTCGATTGGCCGGGGCCATGCCCTCCTACGCCGACGGGGTGCTGGTCTGCCCAACCTCGGCCGGGGCAGTGGTAGGCGTCGATCCTTGGAGTCGCTCTGTACTGTGGGCCTACGAAACGCCGTTGGCCGAGTCGTCGCTGGGTAACCGCCGGATTATGCTCCTGCGGGCGTTGGGCGTCGTGCAAACGCCCCAACAGGGACCGGAACATTTCTCGTTGGATAGCACGGCTACGATTTTAGGGTCTTATGTGCTCGTAGCTCCCGTGGAGTCGGATCGACTATTTTGCTTTGAACTGCAAACCGGGCGGCTTCTTTGGCAACGGCAGATGGAAGACTTTCGATACGCGGCCGGTGGGAACGAGGAGGTGGTGTTGACGGTCGGGGAGAAAACGATAAGCGGCTGGCGATTGCGGAGCGGCAAACCGGCCTGGGAGGAGTTGAACCTGCCGTTGCCCGAAGGATTTACCACGGCGGGTCGGGGTTTCCGCCTGGGGAGCCGCTATTGGCTGCCCATCGTGAAAGGAGAAGAGTCGGCCATGCTGGTCATCGATATTCCTACCGGCCGGTTTATAGAACGGCTTCCAGTGCCCACCAAAACCCGCATTGGCAATGCGTCCGCCGCCGGACAGACGCTCCTATTCTTCTCGCCGGAGGGAGTAGAGGCCTTCGGGCCAGAAAAACCGTAGCCCCGCACCAGCCTGCCCGAAGCGGTCAAGAGGAATCTTCTTCAGCGTCCTCAAAGTCCAAATGGTTTTGGCGGGGATTGCCCGGGCGTTTGGCCCGGGGGGCGCGATTGAACGTGCGCCAATCGGTCCAGGGCGGTAGGTCGATCCGCTGATGGCGTTCTACCAGGTCGGCAATGGTGAGCAATTGGATTTTCGGATGCTGGGTACCAGCCGGGGAGGTGTAAAAGCCGGCTTCCGCGGCCTCTTGACACATGGCCGGGGTAGGTTCTTCCAGGCTGATCAACACTCCCAAGGCTGCCTCTTCTCGTTCGACCACTCCGCGCAAGTCCCGAACATCGCTCGGTTTCGGTTTGCCGGATTTTATGGAAATGATCACTTGCTTTGTTTTACCGGTGGGACCTTCGTCGTGGAAGTAAAGCCGACCGTCGATCCCTCGATCCGCTCCCTTTTTCGGCTCGGTAGGCCGGGCGCCGACCAACCCTAAGGCCCAACACTGAAATTGGAACGGGTCCGGGGCCGCCAAGGCCTGAGCGTCCCGCACCGTGGTCGGTTCGCCGAGGACCTGATACTGTTTTTCAATCTCTGGGCCGAAACTGTCCCGAAGCCGAACCCGCATCAGATTGATTGCCAGATGGGTAATGTCAATGCCGATCCAGCGCCGGTTGAGCCGATGGGCCACAGCCACGGTGGTGCCGCAACCGCAAAACGGGTCCAACACCAGATCGCCTTCGTTGGAACTGGCCAGGATGATCCGTTCCAAAAGGGCCTCTGGCTTCTGGGTGGGATACCCTAGCCGCTCCTTGGCCCTGGACCCAATTGGTTTAATGTCGGTCCACACATCCTGGAGAGGAATACCAGGGAGATCATCTAAATATCTTTTTTCTCGCGGCACCGCGCCGGGTTTAATCTGAACAATGCGACCTTCTTGGATCAGTTGCTTTGCCTTTTTTTTGCTGTATCGCCAATATCGGGTAACCCCTAATAACTCATACCGGGGATTACCCTTCAGAGCGCCGCCGGGGCCAGTTATGTCAAAAAGTCCATATCTTCGGCCAGTTTCGGGTTCTATATGTCTATAAAACTCCTCGATATACTCTCGATCGTACTGATGATACATCAGATTCCAGGTCCATTCTTCTCCTTTAGTGTAAAAGAAGATGACATCGTGGATTCGGCCATGTTGTTTCCGGCCTTGTTTGGCGTCGCTATGGGCGCTGGTACGTTTCCAGATAATCTCTGTCCGAAAGTTGCGGACTCCAAAGACGGCGTCCAGGAGCATTTTCAGGTAGTGGCTGGCCGTCGGATCGCAGTGCAGGTAGAGACTTCCGGTGGGTTTGAGGACTCGATGGAGTTCTTTCAGGCGAATGGCCATCATCGACAAATAGGCCAGTATATCGTTGCAGCCCAAAAAGGTTCGGAAGGCCTGCATGACCTGGCTAATGGGACCGCCGTCTTCGACGACCTCTTGATAAGCGGCGGCTGCTGACCGGTCCCAATGCCAGGTGTCTTCAAAGGCCTTGATTTGGGCGGCCGCCTGGGCGCCATTTTTCTCGGCAAAAAGCACGTTGTAGGTGGCGTCCGACTTGAACGGCGGGTCGAGATAAATCAGGTCAACGCTGTCAGTGGTGATATACCGGCGTAAAACGTCCAGATTATCGCCGAAATAGAGAGCATTCATCCAAGTCATGGCCTTGACGCCTTTGGGCACATTTCCGACTGGGAGCTACTCGGCCAACCTTCAAAAACTGTCCCTATCATTTTAAGCTATATACTTTCCTGGTAGGAGGGGTAGAGGTTTCTGATGGAGGTCGGACGGAATGGGGCGGGAAACTCCGCAACGGTTCGCGCCGATGTCGGCTTACCCCGCGAATCTCTAGCAAACAGAGTGGGGGACGTTGGGCTTCGTAATGGACGTTGACTATCCGAAGGAGAACAAGATGGATACACAAACCATGAAACGATATTTGGAGGTGTGCGAACAAGCGGCACAGGCTGGGGGTAGGGTGCTGGTGGAGAAGATGGGGAAGGTCCATGTCCGAGAGAAAGGGCCGTCCGATCTGGTAACCGAAGCCGACTTGGCCTCCCAGGAAGCCATTGGGGAGGTCATTCAAAAGACGTTTCCCCAGGACCCCATTTTGGCAGAGGAGAGCCAGACCGACGGCCGGGTGGAAGCGGCGGAGGCGATCCGCTGGTTGGTCGATCCGTTAGACGGCACGACGAATTACATTCACGGGGTGCCGCATTTTGCGGTTTCGGTGGCGGTGGAAGAGCGGGGGAGGGTATGGGCGGGGGCGATTTTCGATCCGGTTCATGGATATTTGTACACTGCAAGCCGAGGAGGCGGGGCTTGGCTAAACGGCCGGCCGCTTCGGACAAGCCAGGTGGAAGAATTGGGCGGGGCGATTGCGGCAGCGGGTTTTCCGCCCCGGGTGCAGGAGGATTCGCCCGACCTAGTGGTGTTTCTGGAGGCGCTAAAACACTGCCAATCGGTGCGACGAACCGGTTCGACGGCGCTGAATCTGGGATATTTGGCGGCCGGCTGGTTCGACGTGTTTTGGTCGTTTTCTACGAAGATTTGGGACATCGCCGCTGGGGTGTTACTGGTGGAGGAAGCCGGGGGGATTGCTACTAATCCCTATGGGGAGCCTGTTGAACTTCATACAGGGCGTTTCCTGGCTGCCGCCAACCCAGTCCTCCATCAGAAACTCCGCCGATTGGTGCAACAGGCCGGAGTCCTATCCCCTTCTTTGTAGGTACAACGACCTGCCTATTGTGGGGAAGCCGTCCGCTAGTTTACTGTGAATTCATAGCATTCCTATCCCTTTTTAGGGGGGTGGCTTGGCCGGAAAAGAGGCTCCGGAGGATCGTTTCGGTCCGGTGGGGCTTTCTACCTGAAACCTCCAAAGCAGCCGCTTTATCCTCCGGGAGGTTCTGGGTACACTAAATAGAGAGTCTTTTCTTGACGAGAGGCCGCGGATTCTGGGCCGGGTTGGGGGCGGACGAGGGCTTGGAAAAAATCTAGCCGAACTTGCGAGGAGACGCATTCTTGACGGGTGGACTTTCTAGTCGAATCGGCTGGATAGTTTTGTTTTTGGGCTGGGTGATTTCCAGCGGCGTTGGACTCTATGCCCAACCGATGCCTTGGCCTCCGGACTTAGCCGAGGAGGAAAAGCCGGCGCCGATGGTGGGGGAGAAACCAGCCGAGACGACTCCCACTCCGGAGTCGCCAGGCAAACCGGCGTCTGGCCCAGCCGGGGAAGCAGGCGCCGCCAGCGGGGTTCGGGAGTTGAAGCCGTCGCTTTATTATCTGAGAGATAAGCAGGGCAATCTCCAGCCGGCGCCGGGTTTTACGCTGGAAGAATTTCGGGAGCTGTACGAGCTGAAGCATCTGTTGGAACAGAAGGCCCAGCCGCCGGGCTATAGTTTTCAGGCGTTAGATATCCAGGGAGAAGTGCGGGGGGACCAGGCGGAATTGGCCATCGAGGTGCGGGTGGCCCTACGGGAAAGTCCTGCTCGGATTCCCTTGGGGCTGGAGGGGATGGCGGTTCGGAAGTGCGAAGGAGAGGGGTTGGCCGGGTCGGCCAAAGGGGAATATCTGCTCCATTGGGAAGAGGGGGGCGAAGGGTATGTGGTTTGGGTTTTTGGGGCGTCTGGGACGGTGCATCGGATTCGGTTGGAGGGGGCGGTCCGGGTGCAGCAGGTAGGGCAGCAGCGGCGGCTTCGATTTCGATGTGTTCGGACGCCGTCGGCCCAGATGAAACTGCGAATCCCCGGCGAGGGGCTGAAGGTGGAGGCCGCTGAGCCGACCGCGGTTCTGCAGGTTCTCCCCGCCTCGCAGGGGCAGACCGAATTGAAATTGGAGGGGGTGGGAGGGAATGTGGACTTGGTTTGGCGGCCGGCGGGAGAGGCCGACCCAGGGCCTTCGAGCGTCTTTGAGGTAACCGGAGAGACGATAGCCCACCTAGAGCGGGACAAGATCACCAGTCAGGCCAATCTTTTCATCAAGGTTCTTGGCCAGCCCTGCAACGAGGTGGAACTTCGGGCGCCGGCAGGGGCAAAGGTCAATCCGGACAGTATGCCGGGCGGTGTGCTGACGGTCGAAAAAGACCAACGGATCAAGGTCCATTTTTCGGAAAAGGCGTCGGAACATCGAGTGCGGTTGGAATGGGAGCAGGCAATTGCCAATCGCTCGGCAGACAACTGGGTGGAGCTAGGCGGTTTGGAGGTGGTCGGAGCGGTGAAGCATCGGGGGTATATCGCCGTATGGGGGCCTGGGGATTGGCATTTGTTATGGCGAGGTTCTCCTTCGGTGCGGCAGACGGAGCAATTGCCGCCGGGTCTTTCGGGAGAAGGGCTTCTGGCGGGATTTGAATACAGCAGTCAACCCTATTCGTTGCGAGTTCGGCAGGTCAGCCAACAGGTGCGGGCCACGGTGGAGCCGGAATATCGGCTTTGGCTGAGCGCCCGGGAGGTGAAACTGGAAGGGCTGTTGAAATATACAATTCGGGGGGCCAAGGTCCAAGGGTTCCGTGTGGAAATGCCGGGTTGGGAAGTGGAAGAAGTCGGCCCGGAAGAGGTCGTTGCCGAGGGAGTTTCCCAGCAGGAGGGGGGGATATGGGAGATTCCTTTGAAACAGCCGACGGGCGGCCATGTGGAACTGACGCTGACGGCCCGACGGGCGATTCCGCCCGGAGCGAAGCAGCTTTCGCTTCCGTTGCCGCAAGGTTGGCAGGTGGAATGGCCGACCGGCGGCACAGTCAGCGTATTGCCCGCCTCGGTCGTGGTGATTCCGGAGGAGAATGTGGAGCTAGCGCCCGAGGAAAAGCAGATGTCGGGGTGGGTGAGGCAATTGGCGGTCAATCTGAGCGGATTGCCGAAACGTCAGCAGCCGATCTTGGCCTATCGGGCGGAGTCGGGGGCCGGAACGTTTATGGCCGGACTCCGCGTCCATGAACGACAGATTCAGGTGGAAGGGGCTGCCCAGGTCCAGGTGGAAGAGGATGGGGTCCGCGTAGAAGAGAAACTTTCGTACACGATTGCGTACGAAGTGCTGGGGACCTTGACCGTGCGACTGCCTCCGGCGGCAGGTTCATCGCCGGTGCAGTTTCTGGTCGATGGCCAGGCGGTCTCGGCGGTTCC
>JAKPGL010000144.1 GCA_029550925.1 Planctomycetota bacterium | reverse complement strand
TTCCAGCATCCCATGGACCGGCGTTGGTCGGCCTGCGGCGTCGCAAGGGGTAATTTCCACGACCAGGCCGTCCGCCTCCACGTCGGCGTCCCATTGGCCAAGCCAAGCGTCCAAGCCCAGATAGGCCGCCCGTCTGCCCGCTAAGGAAGCCTGGTCATTCCCGTCCAGACCTGTTTGGGTGGGGCCGACATGGTTTAGCGAAGTTCTGCTAGTTGCTGGGCCGGTGCTTGTGTCCAATGCTTGGTCCTCTTTCCCCTCCAGGACGATCCGGCCAGAAATTTTTCGCCTCGGTTTGCCGTCGGCGGCCTGCACACCTTGAATGAACTCTCTGAGCGAAGGCGGCAAGAGATGAATCTCCGTTTCGGAAAGTTTCAAGGCGGTTCCGCCGTTCGGCGGGGCGGCAGAATCGGACGCCGAAATCGCCCCCTCCAACAAGACCTTCAAAAGCCGCTGGAAAAAAACCGCCGGAACCGGCTGACCATCCAAGCGGATCTGTTCCACTTGGTCCCAGCCGATCGGCCGAACGATGTTCAACGTTTCCGATCCCACCCGGAGCCAGAGTTCTTCTCCGCTTGTTCGGAGGTCCAGATGGCCCGCCAATTCTCGGCCGCTTCGCAGGCGAACCCACACCGGCGCGGAATCCTTCGGTCGCTCGGCCTTGGACGGTGAGGCCGCCTGCTGGTTTGTTTGCTCGGCGGCGAAGGCAGATGCCAGAGGATGCGGCGGAAACGCTGGTTCTTCGGCCCAGGCCAACACCGAAATCCCCCAAAACAATCCCCACCCTACCAGACAGCCTCTGAACGCTCTCCCTAAAGCGCTCCGGCCCAGCCGACCGGAAAAAACCGTTCGGCCCGTCGGCCCAAAAAGGTTCCTGCCGTCGGCCAGAAAAAGATGCGGAACACTGCTCGGACGCCCCGGCATGGCAAGTTCCCTTCAAGCAGCAGATGGCCAAAAATGTCTTTTCACCTTGAGCGGCACGACCGGAGCAAAAATCTCCGCGTTCCTTCTTGGAACCGCCTCTGCGGCAAACAGGAAGACGCCGCATTCCAAACTACCAGAGGCTCGGTTTTTCTCCGGTTCCCGGCCAAGGCGAGGAGTTCTCTTGCCAGTCTTCTGGGGGCAATCCTTGTACCTGCTTCTTGCTGCGGTTTGTCGGAAACGCCATAAGTTCTTGCTAATTTGGGAGTTGCGTTGTTTTCTGGGCCGGACCATTGACGCCCATTGCAAAACAGTGCGAAGGTTTCCGGCGACAGGATGTTGCCAAAAAACAACATGGCCTTGGAGGCCAAACCTTCAACCCTCCTGCCGGAGGGGCCGACAGCTTTCTCCGGTCGGCGGTGCGATAACCCCAGACCGGCCTGCCGCCGGAAGAAAAGGTAGATTTGAGAAGAACGGAAGAAGATCGGAAAGGGAACTGGGAATACCCTGAACACGCCAGAACAGAAAGGACCTCGTATGTCCCGGCGGTGTGCATTTTGGATCGGGAGAGATTACCGTCCGACGATCGGGTTTGCCTGGCTGCTGGGAATGCTGATTCTGCTGGGCTGGGCCAGCCCGCTCCGGGGCCAATCGGCCAACCAACCATCCAGCCCTTCCCCGGCCCAGCAAACCCGAAACGCCTTTTGGCCTTTGGATCCAAATGGGCCTCCGCCGTCCACCGCGCCTGGCAAGGCTTCGGCTCCTGCCTCCAGCACCTCCCCGTCGCCGGTCTCCGCCGACAAGCCGCCGGTTGACCCGTCCGCTGCCGGCAGCCCCCATGCCGGCGTGGGAAGAAGGCAGACGGCCAAACCGAACCGGATTCGAGAGGGAACCCGGATTTCCCAGCAAAAAGGCGTCTTCACTATCACCGGCGATCGGGTGGTCTTTGCCGCTTTGGATGGGACGCTTCCGAAACTGGTGATCTTGGAAAACCTGAACCTCCAGCGGGTAATCCAGACCATCCAAGGCAGCAACCAAGAAGAACTATGGGTGGTTACCGGCCGGGTTACCGAGTTTCAGGGCCTCAATTATCTTCTGTTGGAGCGGGCCATCCGTATCGACGAGGCCGACCTGGAACAAGCACCCTCCGTACCATCCGGAGCGATTGTCCGTCCGACGCCGCCGGCCATGCCTTCGGCGGTCCAAACTCCCCTGGAACCAACCTCCGCCGCGGGCGAGTCGCCTCACTAAACCGCCTGGTTCCTCCAACAAAGGGATGAACCTGATCCCGCGAATCCGAAGAGGGTTTCTACTGAAGGCTCGGCCAAACAGGTTTGCCTTGGGCCTGCAAGCCCGGCTCCTCATAAGCCCCCAAAAATTCCGAGTTGCAATCCAGCCAGAGGGTTATCCGGCGCAGCTCCTCGCTGGAGAGTTTCACCCCGTAATGGGTTTCTCGAAGATAGGGTAAAAGGGCCGACGCTCGAGCGCCGAATTGCCCCGCCCGAGATCGGCTTCCGCCGTGCTGAGGATCGGCCATCGAACCATTGCCCACATGGTAATAGAAACCGTATCGCCCGGCCAGATTGTTATACGAGCGGGTAAATCCATTCCGGTCCAAATGGCCGCTCACATCCAGAGCCTTTTTTTCCTGGTGGCAGCCCACGCAATGCCGGTCCAGCACCGGTTGCACCAACTGGACATAATTAAATGGCCTGGATCCGTCTGGCTCGGGCTGCCAACGCGACGGCGGTCGGCTCAAGGCCAGCGGCGGCCTCTGGATGCTAGGCGCCCGATGTTTCGGCTCATGGCATCCCTGGCAGACCAACCGCTCCCCTGGGTGCAAATAGGTAACCGATCGCATCGACTGAACCGCCATCCCCTCTCCGTCCAGAGCTTGAAAATAGATAGGCACAGAATGCGGCACGAGAAAATACGCGCTGCCGTCTTCTTCCACCGGAACCACGCCTAAGACCATCCGGGCGTTCGTCTGATTGGCGACTCCGATCCGGGGCGTATTGGGCGGCGGCGTGGATTTCGGCAAAAGCTGGATCACTCGGAGCGCCCGGATTTTCACCCCTTGCGGCCAAGCGAAATCGCTGTCATAGACGTTCATCACCGCCACCTCGGCCAGGGCCGGCGTACCGTCGGTTGGAGGGGAGTTTTCTATTCGGCGGACGTTTACCCAATCGGCCTCTGGTCCGGCGGAAGATTTGCTCTCCGTGCTGGGCGGAACGATCGACCGACCCGGCGAGGCGGCGGCGTTTGACCCGCCGACAGCGGCGGTGCGGCTTCGGGCCGTCTGTATGGTCGCCGCCGGGATCACCGGGGGCCGAGGCCGGGGCGCCAGCGGCATCGGACTTACACACGAAATGGCCGGGTCTCGGTAAATCAGCTCCTTATTGCCGTACCGGTCGATCCAATAAATCCCCCGGTTTTTGGCCGCCGGGTCATAGACGCATAAATAGTCCTCTTCACTCAACGGCCACGGCGTACCATAGACCATGGCAGGCCGGATCGGACGGGCCTCCGCCTCCGGAAAAGGTGTTTCCGGCGTAAGCCGCTCCAATTGGCTCAACAGCCCGTCGTCTTCCCCTCGCTGATCCACCAACACCAACGAGCCGAACGCATGACCATGATGGGCGCCCGTAACGGCTACAAACCGATGGGACCCCGGAATGGCCCGAATGTCCATCTCCATCCAAGGCCGACCTTCCCGACGCACCGGATAGTTGCCGTGGTAACTTCGCGGATCCCGACCGTCCGGATAGCAAAGCCAGATATGATGGGCCACATTGGTGTCCCGATCCACATAGTCCCAGCGGGTGTACACAATCATGCCGTCGTTGGTTACACTGGGCTGCCATTCATGGGTTTCGTGAAAGCTGAGGCAGACGAGATCCGAACCGTCCGGTTCCATCGAAAACAGAGTATATACCGGGCAATGCCGGCCGCACCGCAGATACCCGCCCCGCCGCTTCGAGACAAAGACGATCCGCCCGTTGGGCAGAAAGCAGGGGTCGAAATCATCTTCGTTGCCGTCGGTCAGTTGGCGAAGGCCGGCGCCATCGGACTGGCACCGGAAGATATGATAGCTGATCTCCGGCCCCCAGAGATAGCACTCTCGGCCTTTCATGCTTTGATAGGCGGCGGCCTCGCTGTAGGCAAACAGAATCGTCTGGCCGTCGTAGGAAACTTCCGGCGAGAGAAACGAACCGCCCTGGAGCTTTTTCCCCCGCAGGCGGCCGTTTTCTACAACGCTATTTTCTAGGAGGTTTTTCAGCCGAGGCGTCGGCCCGAACGGCTCTTCCAGCACAAATAGTCCGCCGCCGGGCACGGCATTGCAACCGTAGAACTGGTCGCACATATGAAAGACGCCCGCCGGATCATGCCGCTTGATAAACAAAAGTTTCTCTATCTTTTGCAGCAACGGATTGGTCCAGGCCAACCCGCGCAGCACCCGCCGGGCCTGGAGGTAAAGCTCCCGCCGCTCGGAAACCGAGGGAGCATTTGCTTGGCTCTGTCGGCGTTTTTCCAACTGGGTCAATCGGCCCTGGAGACGCTGAATCTCCGCAGTCCGTCGCTCCAGTTCTTTTGGCGGGGTCTGGCCTTGCAGCCGAGCTGCCAAACCCTCGGCCCGCTCCAACACATGCCGAATATGCTCCAGAGAAAACTCCTCCAGAGGTTTCGGCGGGGTCTCTGTCGAGACGCTATTGCCTGGGAAAAGGGCGGCCCAGACCTGTCGGCAGATTTTCTCCGGCAGGTGGAAGGGTTTTTCGGGCTGGGGATACAGTTGCGCCAAAAGCCCCCCGCTTCGGGCGAAAAGCCGATCCTGCTCCGCCCAATCCGCCTCCACCAGCCGGGCCAGCTCACCCCCGATCGGAACGGCTTGGTGTAAATCGCCGGAGTCGGCCGAACCAACGCCCTTTTCGGGTTCCGGCGTCCGGTCCTGCACCAAGGCGGCCGAATTGCTTGGACCGGCTTGCCGACCAATGCCTTCCTCGCACAACGTCCAACAGCCTGGTCTCTCCCAACCGGCCAGGAGCAAACCGGCCAAAATCGCCGCCGCCCATACGCCCCCGCGTCGAATATTCCGAACAGCACGTCCCGTAGGATTCGCCAGAAACGTTCGACACATCTTAGCTCTCCTGGGATTTTGGGAAGAAACGTCCAAAGGTCCGTTTGCCAAAAAAAACGAACCTTTTTGCCGCTCACAGGGCAGAAGGGCGATCATCGCCCCTACAGGCGGGTAAAAAGTTAAGGCGAGAAAGTATCAATATCCAAACGCGATCGGCGGGGCGCCTTGACCGCTCCGATTGATCACGGACGGCTGCTCAATTGGAAGTCGGCCTGTTCGGTTCCGCCGGGCGGGACGGTAAAGCTGATCATACCTTTTCGGTATTTCTCCGGCAGTCGGCTTTTGACCGGTCGGCCGGCATCGTCCTGAGAGACATTCTCGGAGACTAAAGAAAAATACACCTGGTGGGTACCTACGATGGCCCCGGGCTGTTGGGTGTCGATCCGCCGAAGCTGGTATCGACCTTCTTTGTCGGTAAGGCCGACCGAGGACGGCCCGCCGCCCTGCGGCTGAAAACTCACATGGACGCCTTCCATCGGCCTTCCGTCCAAAGTAATTTTACCGGAAACCGGAGCAATCTTATACCCCGTTCCGCCGCAACCGGCCAGGAACCCGACCACTGCTCCTAGCCAGCCGACTAGAAACCACCCGCTCCAGGAGCACCTTTTCATCCACTGCCTTTTCATGGTTCCTCCGTGGGAAAAGATGTTACGGCGGCAGTTGGGCCGGTTCACCGCCAGCAATGGTCGCCAGGGCGCAAAACAGGTTGATGTCGATCTGCTGCGAGATGGCCCGCACCGAGCCGTCGCAAAGGGCAAACTGAATGATGCCCGGATGGCCGCTCCCCCAGCCGCGTTTGCACGGGTTATCCCCGCCGGTACCCCCGATCGCCGAACATTGGTCATAATCGCCCAAAAGCGTACGGCTTTGCGGCACAGCGCCCGAAGTGTTATAAGAGGTATAGGCGTAGGCCCAGAAGGTGCGTCGGCGGGGATGGGTGCGGGTAGTCATCTCGCCCACCAGGAGCGTATTCGATGTGCCGTCTCGGATTTGGTCGATGGTCTCTGTGCTCAAAGGCCGAGGCACTTCCGAGGGACTCCATTCGGGCCGGGCGCGGTCGGCTACCACATGAAGCACGCCTCGGTTTTTCATCGGTTGACCAGCGTTCTGCTGGTCATCCCACCAACCGGTCCCATCTGTCATCCCTGCCATCGCCCGATAGGAACCCCGGCGATACTGGAGGGAAGCCCCCGGACCGCTTTCCGGATAGTCCAGATCCCGTGCTCCTTCATCAGATGGACATATATATACTTGTACCATCGCCTCCCGCACAAACTGGTTGGCCGGGTCCTCGTTGAACTTCGTCTGGTCGTACCGGTCATAAAGTCCCTGCTGTTCCAGATAAGGCAGAATGGAAATCGTCCAGGTGATCATGCTTGGCCGCTCGCAACAGGCCCCTTCGGTGATCTTACCGGGCGGGAAACAACGGAGGGCCTGATGGTAGTTGTGCAGGGCCAGGGCGATCTGTTTGAGATTGTTTTGGCACTGCGCCCGGCGAGCCGCCTCCCGCGCCGCCTGAACGGCCGGAAGGAGCAGCGCGATCAAAATCCCAATGATCGTAATGACCACCAATAGTTCTACTAGGGTGAAACCATGTACCGATGAGCGGCCTGGGGGGGACCAGAAGAGAAGCGGCTCGGACGGGGCTTTGTACCAACCCCCATTCCGACGCCATGTTCCCCAGAACCCCCGCCGGCACCCTTCCCCAACGTATTGTCCGTTCATCCCATTTCCCTCCTAGAACCCGACGCCTTTTATTGTATCCGAATTCCGCGAGCTAAGGGATTCCCCCCTCGCCTCAACTACTGCCTCGGAACAGCTCTTTTGGGGATTTCGAGAAGTCAGGCCAGGCCTAGTGGTCTATCAGGTGGTCTCTAAGCCCGACAGCGGTTTCGGCTTCGGCCTAGCAAGACAAGGCCCAGCCCGGCTAGGGCCAGTAAACCCAAAATACCGCTGGTGGGTTCCGGCACCGCCTGCAACAGGAGCACTTGGCCGCCGCCCTGACCAGCCGCTAGTTCCAAAACCCAACCGATCGCCACCGGCTGCATATTACCCACGCTCAGCCCGCTAATATCAAGGCTGCCCGTGGTCGAGAGAATCGGAAACCGTTGACCAACAGCCGGCACATACCCTCCTAACAGCGATACCAGGATTTGGCCGTGTAATTCGGCGTTGCCATACACGGTTACCGTATCAAAGCTGGTGGGGCTGGCAATTTCGATTTCCAGGATGCCAGGGGCCGCCTGGGTGTAATTACCGTAGATGCTCGTCGAACCGATGGATTGCCCCGGGGCCAACACCCCGCCTTGTTGAGAGAGGTTAAAGTGTGTGGCGGCGGTGCCGAAAGTATCGACATGCAAGGTGCCGCCGGTCCAGTTGAACACACCTGTACCGGTTCCCCGCGTAATAGAGGGTGTAATCAGTACACCGCCTTGGAGATTGTAGGTTCCGTTGCCGCCCTCTTCGCCTAGGGACAGGCCGCCGTAGGGGATCCGGACCGTGCCGCCCTGTTGGATGAACGTCCCGGTACCAGCCCGCCCGACTCGCAAGGCAGGGGCGCTTCGGGGAGCTGTGCCCACTTCTAAAAGACCATCCACCAACGTGTAAAGTCCTTGGGCCGCCGATTGCCGACCGACAGCCAAATCGCTTTGCACGGAGAAGGTTCCGCCCGTTTGGCTGAAGGTGGTCAGAGGGGAGTTTTGGTATCCTACATATCCGTAGGAAATGCTGATTTGACCACCGGTTAATGTGGCCTGGGCGCCGGCATCCAGATACAAAGCGCCAGCAGGCAGACTAAGAGTGCCTCCCTGGACTTCTAGAACTTTTGTATATGTCCAGCCAGCGCTCACGTTGATTGTGCCGCCTGGGCCAAGGGTAACCTTGTTGGCCGATAGGCCGGAGCCGGTAAAATTGAACACCCCTGTTCCTTGGCCGCCCACGGCCAGGGTACCTGTGGTTAAGCTTTTGCCGGAGCCCAGTGTAAATTGGGCGTTGGCCCCTGGATCAGTACCTACCAGGAAACGATCCAGGCCGATGGAACTCCCGCCCAGATTGAGCGTGCCGCTGTGGAAATTGAAAGTGATGTCCACACCTGTTCCCTGGATATTGCCAGCCAGGTTGAGCGTGCCGCCAGCAAGCCGCACCGTCGCCATCTCACCCGCCGCCCCCATGACCAGATTCTTGGCCGCGGCGGTGCCGGAAGAAATGGTTACTGTCCTGCCGCCGGCAATGACTGCATCCACCCCGCTATCGGGCAGGCGTTGCCAGGTACCCGTGCCCTGGGCGGATCGGAACCACGTCTCCGGGGCGGACCAATCACCATCGGCAATCGCCACGGCCGCCTGCTGGGCAATTCCACGAATCTGCCCGCTGCTGAGGGCCTCGTTGTTCCAGATGGCCACATCGTCTATTTGGCCCCAAAAATTATTTCTATCTCCCTGCCCCACTCTCATATTGATGCCGGTACACAGGTTCAGGCTGCTCCCAATCAAGGCACTCGTTTCCAAGATGCCGTTTACATAGAGATCCACCTTGTCGGTATTAGAATTATGAACTACAGCCACATGATACCAGGTATTTGTCGAAATCGAGGTGTTAGAAACAGGGCCGCAATAGCCCTCATGGTGGATAAAACGCACCTTTTGGTCGCCGTCTCGGCTTAACTGGATATCCCAGCGATTGATGTGGTCCGTATAACCTGAAATAATCGCCCGACCCAGAGAGCTCGTGTCGGAAGCCTTCATCCAGAAAGAAAAGGTTACCGGGGCGCCCAGGTTATTGGTGGGCAGCGCCGTTTGCAGGAAATCGCCGCTGCCGTCCAGGTTCAAGACGCCGTTGGTATAGGCGCCGTCTTGCAGCGTGCCGTTATAGACGC
This sequence comes from Planctomycetota bacterium, assembly GCA_029550925.1. Taxonomy (GTDB): domain Bacteria; phylum Planctomycetota; class Planctomycetia; order Pirellulales; family Thermoguttaceae; genus JANXAQ01. Next base: position 31,094 of record JAKPGL010000144.1, on the reverse strand, counting down.
CGGGGTTGACCAGGTTGACTACCGTGCCGCCAGCACTGACCGAGTCCTCGAAGGAGTAATAAAGGATCAGTTCTGCATGGACCGTCCCCGTCAGGCCAATGAAGAATGTCCAAAAGGCCGCTCCATTTAGGAAGACTTTCAAACCGCTCATCACCTATCCTTCTTTTTGAGAAAAGACTAGGGAAACCTCTGAATAATTCCCGTTTTTACCTTGTGGGCTTCGAAAAACAGGCGAAAGGGGCTTTCAAAGCCCACGAGGACTAAAAAACACCTATTGCTATCTTCGTAGTATAATCACCCCCCCCTGGCGCTGTCAAGCATGTGGAGAAAAATTTTTCCAAAAATTGTACGAAGGGGAATTTTCAGAAAAGAAAAGTTTTGCTAACCTATTGGGCTACCAAAAGTTAGATTGATTTCTTAAGGGAGTTTTTGAAAAGGGATTATGCAGAGGGGCGTCCCTAGAAAGAGGGGTAAACCATACCTAGAAAATCCTTCGAACAATGCGTAACTTAGGCTGTCCAGCCTGAGTAATCGCCGGCTAACAGCCGGCGCTACAGAGCACCGGCTAACAGCCGACGTTACGGTGGTACGTAACTTAGGCTGTCTAGCCTGAGTAATCGCCGGCTAACAGCCGACGTTACAGGCCGCCGGCTAACAGCCGGCGCTACAGAGTTACAGAGGTATGGACAAGACGGTGCTACCTACAAGGGGGTGGCTGTGCCGCAGTTAGCGTATCTGGTAATCCGAGAGGGAGCGCATTGGACGGACGTGTTCCGGCTGGTACCAGGCCAGACGGTAACGATCGGTCGGGCGCCGACGAATCAGATCGTCTTGAAGGACGAGCGGTGTAGCCGGTCCCATGCGGAAGTCTTCATGTCCGAAGGCCAGTGGGTGCTTCGGGACTTGGAAAGCCGAAATGGCACCCTGGTTGGCAATCAACGGGTCCAGTACGAATGGACCCTCCGACCGGGGGATGTGATCCATATTGGCCGATCGCAATTGATCTTCGTGCATAGTCTGACGGAGGCGTTCCCAGAGAATCGAACGTCTCGCCCCGGTGGAGCAGTCGCCCAAGAAAAACCTACCGCAGGCCCCACCGGCGCCGAAGAAGAAGACTCCAGCGTGCTGGCCGCCTATGAGCCGACGACCATCACCCATCGCCGGGGCCAAACCCGGTTTTTAGAGCCTGGGGAGGTGGATGAGGCCCAGGTGTCGCCGTTAGGGCGGGCGGCGGCCCGATTGTGTCGATTGGCCTTTGAACTGACCACCGCCTCCAGCGTTGCCAAGATGGCCGAGTTGGCCCTCAACGCCCTGTTCGAGGCCACCAAGACCGATGCGGGCGCCATCCTGCTGGTCCCCCGGGGGCTGTCGGAGGCGATTCGACCGTCGGATTTAGAAATAGCCGCCTCTCGAACCCTCTCGGCCCGGCCTTACCATCGGATTTCCAACTTCTTGGCTTCCACGGTCATGCGAGAAGGCGAAGCGGTGTTGGCCCGCAATGTCCTAGGCGACAGCACCCTGGGTACCCGGGACAGTCAGGGCGAGATCTACACCACCAGCGTCCTCTGTGCGCCGATCCGACGCGGCCAGGAAGTGCTCGGCCTAATCCACCTGTATTCGACGGACCCCCAACGGGCGCCGGACCCCGATGACCTGGAATTTAGCCTGGCGGTGGCTGATACCATGGCCGTGGCTCTGACGAACCTGGCCCGCCAAGAAGAACTCAACGAAAGCCTCACGCAAATCCGGACCGAAAACGTCCAACTGCGGGAACGCTTAGGGGTCCAAAGCGAGATCGTTGGCCGGAGCCAGGGCATTCGGCAAGTGATGGACCAGATTGCTCGGGCGGCGGCTACCAAGGCCACCGTGCTCATCCGAGGCGAAAGCGGCGTGGGCAAGGAATTGGTGGCCCGGGCCGTTCATTACTCCAGCGATCGACGCAATAATGCGTTCATCTGCCTCAACTGCGCCGCTTTGTCGGAGAGTCTATTGGCCAGCGAACTTTTCGGCCATGAACGAGGGGCCTTTACCGGGGCGACGGAGCGGAAGATCGGCAAATTCGAGGCCGCCCACCGCGGGACGCTGATGCTCGACGAGATCGGCGAAATGAGCCCCAGCTTGCAGGCCAAGTTCTTGCGGGTCCTGGAAGGACACCCCTTCGAGCGAGTCGGCGGCAGCAAACCGATTACCGTCGATGTCCGCGTCATCGCCGCCACCAACCGAGACCTGGAAAAAGACGTGGCGGAGGGACGCTTCCGCCGCGATCTTTACTTCCGCCTCCGGGTGATTGAAATTGTGGTGCCGCCGTTGCGAAAACGCTCCGAAGACATCCCCGAATTGGCTCAGCATTTCCTCCAGCGATTTCTCAGCGAAACGGGCCGAAAAATCCGTGGGTTTACCCCGAAAGCCATGGACCTGCTGGTGCGCTACCATTGGCCGGGCAACGTCCGGGAACTGAAAAACGTCATCGAACGCGCCGTAGTGCTCTGCCGGGGTGAGTATATCGACGAGGAAGATTTGGTGCTTTCCAGTCTGGCCAGTGCGGGCGAAACGGGCGAATCCCGTCTGGTAGGCAAGGGACGGTTTAACCCCTCCACGCTGGAAGAAATGGAACGCCGCCACATCTTAGCCACCCTCGAATATACCGGCTGGAATAAGAGCCGAACCGCTAACCTGCTCGGCATCGAGCGATCCACGCTGGACCGAAAGATCCGCCGGTATAAATTACCGGAACCCCGCTCGTTGGGTCCGTCGGGGAATAATCCGCCGCCGAGCGAACCCGCCCACCCTTAACTCGGGGGCCGTCGCCCCGCCCCGCCCTGTCGGAACGCCGTCCCGGCGTCTGACGCTGCTTTGCGATCCGCCGAGCGTGATTCATCGGGACGCCATCTGCAACTGTTCGCGAATCTTCTTCGAAAAGTCGGCCCGATCGCCGTACAGATACGCCGCGGGATTCACGCGGGCGCGACTGCGCGTCTGTTCAAACGTGCCCGCCGACTCCAAAAGCCCTAACTCATAGGCCAATCGGTCCGAATAGCCGGTCAAAAGCACCCGATAATCCCTGGGTATCTTCTCCCCAAACACATGGTTCACATGGCGGCGGATGTTCGTCGTGCAATTGTTGGTCAACGTGTTGTAAAACTCCGGATGGTCATGGAGGCCGTTGACCCGCTCCATCACATCGATAAAAAGCCGACGCGCCTGCTCCGGCGTGGCGATGGTCCGATAGATATACACGTCGTTCATCCATTGATGCGTGCGCAGTTGGATCAGGTCCCGCTCGTCGCCGACCACGTAAATAATCTCATACTGATTGAAAAACCCGGCCAATGCACTGTAGGTTTCGTGTTTTTCTTTGCGGGTTTCCACCGAGACGGCCAAGTAGTCCTCGTCGTCGAAGCCGAAACTGAGCATCGTATGGGCAATGGCCGGGTTGTCCGGGAACGGTACAACAATGAAATCGACGGTTTTGAGCTTTTCCAGATCAAAGGTCTTGTCGTAGTACCGGACCGTAAAATCCTCCTCGCTCCGGTACTCGGTATTGCGGATATTGTAGATGGTTACATAATTGCCTTGGAAATCGGCTCGGGGGAGTTTGGCATGGAGGGGTTGCCATTCCCGGTCGTTGGAAGGCCGAGTGGCCTTGGCGAGTTCTCTGGGCAGTTGGACGGTTGTCTGCACCACCCTTTCGAGGGGATCGCCGGAGGTCTGAATCCCTGCACAACCTGCCGCCAGCACGCCCAGAAGGATACCCGCACCCACGAATTGGGCTACGAGAAAAGACCACGTTCGGCTAGGGTTCGGGGCCATCGGAAATTAGGCAATATAGGAAAACCAGAAAAGACAAAAAAAGGAATGTTACAGGGTTTCTAATTCAGGTCTAGGCTGTGCCTGAAAAATTTCCTGGTGCAAGAATTGGCTATAAAGTTTATCATCAAAGTAGCGTTTACACACAAACCCCTATCCCGATGCGAATTTATGTGGCTACCGGTGGGGCAAAAATGGAGAGAAAAAAAGTCCCGCTGAGAAGACGGGCATCTTTTTAGTGAAAACCTGGAAAAAGAGCAAGAGCACCCCACCCCCCAAGGGCCGCCTCATGGGCCGACCTGGGGACGATTTTGTTTCTGGTCTGTCCGTGCTTTTCCGGCTTCCAAAGAGGGAATGTCCCCTGCTATCCGGGGGGGTAGAAGCCCTATAAGGCCCCAGTTAGAATAAGATTTTCTTGACGCGGTTCATACCCCTAAGTGAGGGAAGTCTCTCATGGCGGAAAAACCATTCACACCGGAAGGGCCGGATTTTAATAAAGGCGATGGCCTGTTGCCGGCGATTGCCCAGGATGTCCACAGCGGCGAAGTCCTGATGCTCGCCTACATGAACCAGGAGAGCTTCGCGGAAACCCTGGCCACAGGACAAGCCGTCTATTACAGCCGAAGCCGAAAGAAACTCTGGCGCAAAGGCGAAGAGAGCGGCCATGTTCAAAAGGTCCACGCCGTTTATGTGGATTGCGACCGGGATTGCATTTTGTTGAAGGTAGAGCAAGTGGGCGGGGCGGCCTGCCACGAAGGCTATCGAAGCTGTTTTTACCGGCAGGTTACGCCCGAAGGACTCCGCGTGGTCGCCGAGCGGGTCTTTGATCCAAAGCAGGTGTACAAGAAATAGAGTCCTGGCGGCTTGGAAGCAACGAGGGGGCCACAAGGGAATTCCTGAAGACAGATTGTTTTTGAACAAAGGCGGTTTTTCAAGGGAAAAACGAATGGCACAGCAGGCGTTGAAACTTGGCATTCCCGCCGGCAGTTTACAGGAAGCTACGGCGGAATTGTTTCGTCGGGCCGGGTATCGGATTACTTTTGTCCCCCGGAGTTATTATCCGGCGATTGACGACGAGGAGATCGAGTGTCTATTGATTCGGGCGCAGGAGATGGCCCGGTATGTGGAAGATGGGGTGCTCGATGCGGGCCTGACGGGCTACGATTGGATTCAGGAGACCGGGGCGGATGTGCATCAGGTGGCCGAGTTGGTCTTTTCTCGGAGCAGTCTGAAGCCGGTCCGATGGGTCCTTTGTGTGCCGGAGGATTCGCCGGTCCAATCGGTGCGGGATTTGGAGGGCAAGCGGATCGCCACCGAGGCGGTGGGGCTTACCAAGCAGTATTTGGCTCGGCACGGCGTTCACGCCAAGGTCGAGTTTTCCTGGGGCGCTACAGAAGTCAAGCCGCCGCGGCTTGCCGACGCCATTGTGGAAGTTACCGAAACCGGCAGTTCCCTGCGGGCCAATCATCTGCGGATCGTTGACGAGGTGTTGCAAAGCACGCCTCGGCTGATCGCCAATCATCAGTCCTACGCCGATCCGTGGAAGCGGGGGAAGATCGACGACCTGGCCCTGATGCTTCGAGGCGCCATGGCCGCCATGGGCAAGGTGGGCCTGATGATGAATGTACCAAAGGATCGCCTCCAAAAGGTCTTGGCCATCCTGCCGGCGTTGAAGAACCCGACCATCTCCGATCTGGCCGACAAAAATTGGGTCGCCGTCAATACCATCCTGGACGAAACGATCGTCCGGCACATTATCCCCCGACTGAAAGAGGCCGGGGCCTGCGGCATTGTCGAATATCCGTTGAGTAAGGTGATCGAGTAGTTCGCTCTCCTCGGGCGGCCGAGTGGATTGTCCGGGGCCGTCTTTTTTCGCCATCGGGGGAGGACGCCTTGTCTTCAGCGCCGGATGGGCAACCGCCGACGGAGATTGCCGTTACGGTCGTCTTGCAGGCCGATAAGGTCCTGATCGGGCCTCGTCCGGCCGGGGCGACTCTGGAAGGTTTCTGGGAGTTTCCCGGCGGAAAAGTGCAACCGGGGGAGACGCCTTCGCAAACTGCTGTCCGGGAGTGTCAAGAGGAAACGGGCCTGGCGGTGCGGGTGGGTCGGCTTTTGACGGAAACAGAGCACGCCTATCCGCATGGGCGTGTTCGGCTTTGGTTTTTCGAGGCCGAGCCGATCCGGCCCGAGCAAACGCCGCGGGCGCCTTTCCGATGGGTCCGTCTGGCAGAGTTAGTGGAATACCGATTTCCCGAAGCGAACCGAACGGTGTTGGCCCAATTGGCCGGCCGAGTGCGCCGACCGCCGTAAAACCGCCCGCCGGATGGGACAGCGCCGGGTGCGTTGTGGGACTTCGACCACTATAACTTGAAGCTAGCCCCCTGATGCTATTGCAAGCGGTGGTAGGTCGGAGGCGACAACGCAGCGGCTCGATGGGAAGAAATTGTCATCCCGTTCCGAACGGCGGTTGCCGCAACACCAACAACGTCCCCCCCTGGTGGAACCGTATTCGGGGGGTCATTTTCGGGCGAGCCAGGCCGCCGCCTCCGTAGGGAATCGGCCCACGTGGCGGACTCCGCGGCGCGGCTCAGCCATCCAGGGCGCTACGGTATCTCGCCATTGGGCGTAGTGCGGGGTTTCTTTGTGGGCGTTCATGCCCGCCTCGTCCCGCCAGACTTCGTAGAGGATGAATCGGTCCGGGTCGTCGGCCTGCTGAAGCACATCGAACCGCAAGTTGCCCGGCTCTTGGATCGTACAGCGGGCATTTTCCAGGCTGGCTTCCAGAAAGGCGTCTCGGTATTCCGATTTTACATGAACATAAACACACACTACGATCGGTTCCATGCCAAACTCCTTGATCTTCCACGAGGCGGCGCGCGATTTGCCGATCTTTTCAAAAGGACTCCGTAGGGGCCGCCTATTGCAACAAGGCTAGGACTTGTTCTGGGGTGATCTCCTCCAAACGCCGAACGACCAGATCGGCGGCGGCCAGTTGGTCCGCCGTGCGACCAGTGCTTACCAATCCGATCGCTTTCATGCCGGCCCGATGGGCGGCCTCCACGCCCAATGGGGCGTCTTCGACGACCACACAACGGTTCGGTTCCAGCCCCGCCCGTTGGGCCGCCAACAAAAACACCTCCGGGTCCGGTTTCCCCCGCCGCACATCCATCCCGTCCACCACCGCCGAAAACCGATCCGCCCAGCCCAACCGTCGCAGCACCAACGCCACATTCTCCGGCGGCCCCGAAGAACCCACCGCCAATCGAAACCCCGCCCGGGCCAATCCCTCCAGCATTTCGTGGACCCCAGGCATGGGAGTGAAGTTTCGGTCCAAAATCTCCCGGAAGGCGGCTTCTTTGCGCCGGTCCAACTCGGCGATCTGCTGCTGGGTATAATGGGCGTTCGGCCAAGCGGCGATGATCTCCCGACTGGTCCGGCCGAATGTGGCGGCAAACTCCTCTTCCGTGATGGTTCGGCCTTCTTCGGCCGCTACGACCTGCCAGCTTTTCAAGTGGGCCCAGTAACTATCCACCAGCACGCCGTCCATGTCGAAGATCACCCCCCGCGGCGATCCCTGAACGGCCTGAGGGGAATCGGAGGGAAACGTCGTCGGCCCAGCCGCCGGGTCCATCCTCTTCGGTTTGTCGCTCATCCGACTGCAATCCCCCACATCACCGTTCCGCTGGGAAACCCCCCTTCGAGCGTCCAACACCTTTTCCCGATGGAGTTCTATAAGCAGAGTCCCCGGCTCCTCACGGGGCGAGGGCGGCGTTTCGTCCGTCGTCGGCCCCGGGCAGACGTTTTTGTTCCAACGTGCCTGCCCGGAAAGCGGCGGCCATGGCCTTGGGGATTTCGGCCTCGGCCAGCATGACCATCGCCCGATTCTGTGCGACGGCGGCCTTCATCTCCTGTTCGCGCGCCGAGGCCATCGCACGGCGTTCCTCCGCCTTGGCGCGGGCCACGCGGGTATCGGCCTCGGCCTGCTCGGCCTGCAAGCGGGCGCCGATGTTTTCGCCTACGTCGATGTCGGCAATGTCGATCGAAACAATCTCAAACGCCGTCTGGGCGTCCAAACCGCGCTCCAATACCGCCTTGGAAATGCGGTCCGGATTTTCGAGCACTTCCAAGTGGGTCTCCGAAGAACCGATGGCTGTGATGATTCCCTCGCCCACCCGGGCGATGATCGTCTCCTCGGTCGCCCCGCCGATGAGCCGCTCCAGATTGGTCCGCACCGTTACCCGCGCCCGCACCCGCAACTCCACGCCGTTGTGGGCAATCGCGCTTAAGTACGGCCGAGGCGATTTGCGAGGATCGGGACAGTCGATCACCTTGGGGTTGACGCTAGTTTGCACCGCCTCGCGTACGTCCCGACCGGCCAGGTCGATCGCCGCGGCCCGGTCGAAGTCCAGATCAATGTCCGCCCGATGGGCCGCAATCAGCGCCTGGATCACCTTCATCACACTTCCGCCGGCCAAGTAATGGGCTTCCAGCCGACGGGTGGTAATGCCCGTCTGACGCTCCGGCCCCAGACCGGCCTGAACCGCCATGATCTTGGCCTGCACAATGGTTTTGGCGTCCACCTGACGCAGCGTCATGCCGATCAGGCTCCATAGGCTGACATTCGCATTGGACATGTACGCCTGGAACCAAAGATTCCAATACATCAAGACCACAATGACAATCAGGGCCGCCAAACCCACCAAGACCACAATCGCCGCAACCCACCAATAATTGGCCGGAGCGGGCGGCCCTTGTTGGGCCAACAACCCTAACACAAGATCCAGAGAAGCCATCGGACGCCTCCTTCCCAAAACGGCCCGCAGGATGGACCAGGTTTACTACCCTTATTTACCCCTTTCGGTCTTGAACAGTCTGCCCCTTCCATGCCTCCGCCCCGACGGGGGGATTTCCTTCTGTAGGGCAGGATGTCCTTTCAGCATAGCGGACATTCCCCATTTCGCCTAGCACCCCGGCGGCCCTAGGCAACCTTTTTTCGTAGCATTTCCGCCGAATACAGTACCTTGTTACTGCCGCGCAATCGCCCAATTCAGGCTTCTTGCAGCCTCTACTTGGGAGGAACAACAAAGTAGCCGCCTTATAGGACCCTGGATGGAGAGCTTCCGCGGCAGCGACAATACAGGGCAAATTCCGGCTCTAAAATAAGCCCCCCTTTGCATTCGGCTAAAATATTACCTTTTTTCAATAGCTCAGTTCGACCTCCAAGATTTGGCCGGCGGCAAGTTCCGCCGGTTGCGGAAGAGAAATCTGTACCCGGCCGCCGTCTTGAGACGCTTTCGCCGCAATCACCCGATCCGCCGCCCGCACCACTGCCTGGCGCAATTTGGCCCCGTCCGGCAAAGCAAAACTCAGACTCTGGAGCCGCAGTTTGCCCCAGCGAAGCTCGATCTGGCTGGTTTGCCGACCGTCAGAGCGCCGTTGCCGATACTGTCCCCAGCCCTCCGCCCCGGTAAAGGCCGCCTGAAAATCCTCGGCGTTCATGCGAGGGGCAAAGCCAAGGTGGCCTTTTGGTCCACGATATTCAAAACCACACAGGGCCAAAAACACCCCGTAGCTGGCCATAGCCCGGGAGTAATGGTCCCCGCATTCCACCTCGTTCCAAGGGTTCCGTTTGGCCGGGTGGTAGCGATCGTGGATAGCCCGGCAGATGGCCAACGCCTCCGTGAGCATCCCTTCCCAGACCATGTGGCCGGCGACCTGATATTCAATGCCGGTCCAGACTTCATCCCGATAGAGCACACTTTCCGGCCCCAGGTGTTTGGACTTTGGCCAGGTGCAGGTAAACAGTCCTGCTTCGCCGGGCATGGCAAACCATCGCTGCGGCGGATGGGCCTTGTTCTGCGGCCCGACATCCGGCGCCCAACAGTATTTCCAAATCGCCCCCAGGGCCGACAGCACTTTGTCCTTCGGATAGACATAGCCTAGGCCCACCTGATGCGCCCAGCCTTGGCCGAATAGTTGATCCGCCAAACAGCCCGGCCCATACTGATGCTTCGGATGCTTCTGGAGATCGACATCCTGGATGAAATACTCGCCGTTATAGAGCCGGCGGAGCGTGTTTTCGCGGCCAAGCTGGAAAATGCGTCGGCACTCGGCGGCAAACTGCTGGTCGCCCATCTCGATGGCCATCTCTTCACCAGCCCGGCAAGCCGCCAAATACAACGAGCCGACCATCGTATTGGCCCCGTAAAAGTCGATGTCGTAAGTGTTGTGCTGTTTGCCGTCCAAAAGGCCGTCCAATTGGCCGTCCCGGCGATCCTCCTCAAACAGAAACTCCAGGGCCTTTTTGATCTGGGGCCAATTTTTCTTAAGGAACTCCTGATTGGGGCTGCAAAGGTGTTCCCGGTAGGCTTTCAAGACATAGCCGGGCTGAGAATCGCCCGCCCACAGGCCCCAACCTTCGCCCCGGAACCGAATGGCCCCGGTTTCGGCAATAAAGCCGGCCTCCGGATTGAAATCCTGCATTTGCCGCACCGAACGTTCCAGATCGGGGAACAGGCGGGCCGGTGCATGAGCATAGTTCCACACATGGCCGCATGTCCCGTGGCAACAGCCCACCCCCTCCCAAGCCCAGAATCGGCCATTGGCCCACCACTGGCAGGTCTCGGTGGCCAGGATCGAAACGGTCGAAAAGAGCCGATCCAATAGCCATCGGGGCAGGCTGGCTTCGTACCAGGTCTTGTGCCACAGGCGGGTCTGGGAGCTGAGGTGGTCGAAATGCTCAGCCAGGTAGGCGACCACGGCCTGAGCGTCGGCAAACCGGGTAGCATAGAAGTTGCCCCGCTTTTGGCCCTGGGTGATTCGGTTCGGGAAATGCCAGGCCACCAGAAAGGTTACTTTCGCGGAGGCGCCCGGTTCTAAGCTGAGGCGTTTGCCCACCGCACCAAGGACCGGAGTGTCCAGTGGTCGGTCGGCTGCGTCGGCCTTGGCCAGGCCGCCGTCTTCGGTAAAGAGTTTTTCCGGCAACGAGCCGACCGGCAAAAGCGGACTACAGAGGACCGCCTGGCCGGCATCCAACATGGCCAGGCCCATCGTGCCGAAATCCGGTTGCTCGGCCAACGGCCCGGTCTGTACCGCCCGAGGTGTATCCCGTAGCTCAATCTGATCGATGTTGATGTGGCCCCAAGGGCCGGACTCTGCATCGACAATTTCGATCCGAGCTTCTTTACCGGCCAGGTCGCGCACGTCCCAGGTATGCCAATCGAGCCGCTCGTTGTTTTTGCCCGTGGCGGTGCGAACCACCCGGCCATCGACCAGCAGATTGATGCAGGTTTTTCCCGGATGGTTGCCGCCGCCGATCAGGAAGCAAATAAACTTTCGTTCAATCCTGAAAGGCGGCGAGGTCAGTTTGCCATGCGGCTTGTCCCCGCCCAAATAGGTGTTGACCAGTCCTTTGCCCTGGAAACCGCTGACCGGCTGCTGATGGGGCAAGGTACCCCGGGCCGGGCCCGTGCCAAACGCCTCGCCTTCTGCCTTCCAGGCGCCGTAATCATTGCCCTCGAAGTCGGCCAGCACGATCGGCGGCCGGACCGGCTTTTCCTCTTCCATCTCCTCGGCCCGGCCCAACAGCATCGTCCAACCGGCCCCGCTTTGCTGTTGGTAGCTTCGCCGAATCAGACGCCATTGGCTGGCGAAACCGCAAATTTTATTCTCCAACCAACCGGCCAGACTCAGCGTAACTGGCGCCGCCGAAGTGTTTTTCAGCGTAAACTCCAGGACCGTGGCCGGCAGGGCCGAATCCGCCGTATTAAGCGGTATAAACGGCGAATACGCCTCCAGCCGAACCGATACCGGAACCTCCTTGTCCTGGTACTCCACAAAGCCGATCGGATACTCCCCGCAAAAACGCACCTCGGCGAAGCCGTCTCGGCTCAACGGCCGGACCAGGGTCTGCTGGCCGGTGCGAATCCAAAGGGCAAACCCTTGCTCGAGCCGATAGGGCGGCTTTCGGCCCTCTTGATAGCTGGTGGCCCCGTAGCCGGTAAACGGCACGTCGTTGAAAATCCACCAGCCGGCCAGGCGTCCCTCCCCGCTGAGATACAGTTGGCCGGCGCAGAGGCCGCCGATGGGCATGGCGATGGTATCCAAATCTTTACCTTGATACCAGGTGGGCTGTCCCTTGGCGGTCAGGCCGGCCAGCCAATCGGCCGATAGGTTTTTTTCCACCGGCACGAAATGGTCGCTCGTTTGCGCCGACTCGGCGGCCTGTGCGCCCCAGACGTTGCTGCCCATCCCGGCTGCGGCCGCACTCAGACCGGTCCATTGTAAAAAGCTCCGCCGGGAGACGCCGCTCGAACCGCCGGCTTGCCCCTTTCGGCAGGAACAGACATTTCCCGCGGCGTCCAAAGGGAAGTAGCAAGAGCGGTCCTCGGCCGACGAAGAACCTTCTGCGCTAGGGACTCTTTTGGGGGGCGTTTCCGAATGAGAGGGAAAATCAGCGGGCGGTCTGCTCACGGCTTCCTCCTTCTCGAAGAAAGATAGAAAATTTCTTCCTTCCTGGAAAGACGATCCTCGGCGGAGAAAACGGCTTTATGTAACATCTGGAGTTTTGCAAAATGGGCTAGTTCAGGTGTTCGTACACGGAACAGGTCCCTCCAAAATCCCGTGATTTTTGAGGGTAGGTAGTGTACAAATTGGTGGAAATCCCAAATTTGCAAAACTCCAGTAACATTTTAGCCGAATGCAGTACCTTGTCACTGCCGCGCAAGCGAGAATCTAGGCTTCTTGTGGCCTCTACTTGGGAGAATAACAACGTAGCCGCCTCATAGGACCCTGAATGGAGAGCTTCCGCGGCAGTGACATTTCTGCCGGAAAAATCTCGGGGTTTGTGTAATATTTCAGCCGAGTGAAGAACATTCGCCTCTCCCCACCGTGGGAGAGGCCGGCCTGCGCAGCAGGCCGGGTGAGGGGGCGAAAAAGGCTGCTTGTTTGCGCCTTTCCCCTCCCCTAACCCGCTTGACGCCAGGCAAGAAGGGAAAAACCTAGGACTAACTCCATTCGGCTAAAATGTTACGGCTTTATTATAATTCCAACCCACCGGCCCGGCAAAGCAAACCTCATGGGGCTTAGCTGTGGAAAGCCTATTTTTTGCTCTATGAGGGAAATTCCATTTCCTGCTGGCCCAACCTGTCGGATAAACAGTACAATAGAAGAAATGGAGAGAACTCGCCGCCTTTCGTAAAAAGAAGGACAAACGCCTTTCCTCTCAGACGCCCCGCTGGAAGGACGAAAAAAGCCGGTCTGGTATTCGGACGTTTTGTTCTGGGAAGTATCGTAGATGGGTCAATCGCCGTATCCGCAACCCGACGACGAGTATCGCCGATGGTTGGAGGCCCTGGCCAAGGCAATGGGGTCGGCCAAACCGATCTCCCCATCGGCAGAGGCCCCCAATCCATCAAAGGCGGTCGGCCTATTAGGATTCGACTCTGCCGGACGGCAATCCTCCTCCGAGGATTTTCCCCATACGCCGTCGGAAGGAATCAGGGCGGAAGACGATTTTCAACCTACCCGTTCGGAAGGAGCGGTTTCTTTGGACGCCCCTCGGGTATGGGACCTGTGCAAACCGTATGTCTTGTTGGTGGCGGTGGTATTACTGGGTGGGGTGGCGGGTATTGGGGGGGCAGTCTGGCTGACGCAGTGGCTGATCCCGCCCACTCGGCCGCCCGCACCCTCCGCGCCGATCGAGGCCCGATGGGACGTGCGCCGCCGTGGGTTGGACATCTTGCCGGACGCTCAACCGGCCCCTCAGCTCTCCGAACCTTCCGCCAAGCAGGCCGATTCGGACAGGGCCGCCTCGGATCCGCCCGCCTCGGAAAAACCCCTTTCGGAAAAACCCTGAGCACCGTTCCGCTCGAGGAGAGCGGTCCGGTGTTCGCTCCTCTTCACCAGCGGACGCATTCTTTCAGCGGCTTAGGGCCAATCGGAAGATGATCCATAGCGCCCCCAGGGCTTCGCGGAGATTGATCTTGGAGCTGCCGGCCCGTCGATCGACGAAGAGGATGGGCGTCTCGGCAAATCGGGCGCCTGTTCGGCGCAAATGCCAGAGGATTTCTTCCTGGAAGGAATAGCCCCGGGATCGCACCCGGTCGAAGTCGATCCGTCGCAAGGTATCGACCCGGTAACAGCGGAACGCCCCGCTGCAATCTCGGGCGGGCAGACGCAGAAGCAAGCGGGCATAAAAGTTTACACCACGGCTCATCAGATGCCGTCGCAGGGGCCAACCTTCCACCCCGCCGCCCGGCACATAGCGGGACCCGATCATCACATCCACCGGTCCGCCGTCCGGCCCGGCCGACTCCATGCCGCCGACCAACGCCGGCAGATACCTGGGATGATGGCTAAAATCGGCGTCCATGGTGATCACATACGGATACCCTTCGGCGATGGCGTATTTCATTCCGGCAATGGTGGCCGTGCCCAGACCCAGTTTGCCTGCCCGGTGGATACAGTGGAGCCGGTGGTCTTCGGCTGCCCGCTGGGCCGCCCATTGGCCTGTGCCGTCCGGCGAATTGTCGTCAATCACCAGCACTTCCGCCTCCGGCAGATACTGAAAAATCTCCTCCACCAACCGAGGTAGATTCTCGATCTCGTTATACGTGGCCACCGCCGCCAGAGGATTGCTCCGAGCAGACATTCGGATCTCCTTTGCTCAGAAAAAAGGCGTTTGCCTGGACTAACGGTTGCCGGGCGAGACGGGTGGCTGTTCTGGCAAAATGCGGACGCGTCGGCCTACGACCTGCACTCGGCCTGAGGCGATTAGCCGAATCGCCTCCGGATACACCTCACATTCCTGCTCAAACACCCGGGCGGCCAAGGTCTCCGGCGTATCGTCGTCCAGGACCGGGACGGCCCGCTGGGCGATCACCGGCCCATGATCGTACTGATTATCCACAAAATGCACCGTGCAGCCGCTGATCTTGGCCCCATACTGGAGCACCGCCTCGTGGACATGATGGCCATAAAACCCTTTGCCGCAAAAGGCCGGGATCAACGCCGGATGGATGTTGACCACCCGCAGATCAAAATCCGGCGGCACGGTAATCTGTTTCAAAAAGCCGCCCAAAACCACCAGATCGACCTGGGCCTGCCGACACTCCTGGAAAATGGCCTCGCTGAAAGCCTCCTGAGTGGGGAACTCTTTGCGCTGGATAACCCGAAGGGGGATACCGGCCTGCTGGGCGTACTGGATGCCGCCGGCGGCCGGGTTGCTGGAGATGACCAGGACAATATCTATCCCCTGCAAAAGGCCCGCCGCCTTTTTCTGGATCAGGTTCCGAAGCGTGGTGCCGCCGCCGGAAATCAACACAGCAATCCGAAACGGCCTTCTCGCTCCGCCGACAGCCGATGGTTCCATCTGTTTTTGCTCGCTCATGGTTCTTCTACCTTCCGCACCCGGCAAACGCCTCCGCCAACGGGCCGTCTCCGCCGAGAAAACCGCCCGCCCTGCGCCGCCGAATCGAAATTATCCGTGTACTCTCAGTTTCCCTGTAACCTGTTATTTTACAACCAGTTACAGCAAGAATTCTCTGTTTCTTCTTACCGTGAAAGTCCCTCCGTCTTCGGATCAGGGGGCGGCCCCTCCGACCGCTCTTCCACCAATGCCAATAGCCATTCCGGCGGTCGGATCGGTCGGCCTCGATGGTCCAACACCACATGCTCTGTCCAGCCGCGACACACCAAACGGCCGCTTTCCGCATGGACGACCTCTACGTCGAACCGAAACCGGGCTGGGCCGGACCGATACAATCGACATCGCATCGTCAGCAGATCGTCGTACCGCGCCGGGCTTAGGTATTCTACATGCGCCTCGCGGACCGGCATCCAAAGTCCCTGGGCTTCCATTTCTCGGTACGGTTTCCCCAACGCCCGCAACAGTTCCGTCCGACCGTATTCAAACCACTCCAGCGCCCGCGAATTGTAATACGTCCCCATCGCATCCGTCTCGCTGTATCGGATGCGAAACTGCACCGTATGTTCTCGAACCATCGCCGTGGGATTCTCGGAAGACCTTTATGGTAGAAAAAACAAAAACCCGATCAGCGATTTAATACCATATCGGCCACATAATGCAAGAGCCGGCTCACCGACGCCGAGGGCGTCTGGTCGGCCAAGAGGTGGGCGCGTTCCCGATGTTTTTGCGCCAGGGCCTCGGCTTGGGCGAACGCCTCGGCTTTTTCATAAAGGCGTCGGACCTCGGCCAAAAGGGTGTCGGTCGTCTTTGGGGGAAGCACTCCCTCCAGGCGAACGGGCCGACGGTTTTCTGCCGGGTCGGTCTCGGACTTCGTCTGGTCGGCCGCCGAAGCCGGCGAAGAGCTTTCCTTTTCAGAACCATCCGGGCGGCGGGAGGTCAACCGGTCGGCCTCGGCCAGCAGCCGATCCAATCGGTCGGCGTCCTCCGCGCACAGCGATTGCCTCGCCAGCGACCAAAGGATCGTGGGTCGTGCGCCCAAGACATCGGCGCCCAGGGTCTGTTTATTGGCGCTGTCTTCGGTCCAGTCGGCCAAGTCGTTATGGATTTGGAACGCCACCCCCACATGGCGGCTGTAGCGGGCCAGGGTCTCTTGAAGCTGCTCCACCGGCCCGGCCATGCGCAGGCCTACATACAGGGCCGCCTCAAACGCCGGCGCTGTCTTTAGAGAATAAATTTTTAGCACCTCTAAGGGGGTGAGTGCTTTGTGGAGGGCCTGTCGCCAGGCCAGCTCCGCCCCTTGGCCTTCCGAGAGCCGAACGTGCGCGTGGGCCAAGTGGGCTAGGATGTCGGCCGCCGCATCCGAGGCCAATTGCCGGGCCGCTTCCGCAGCCAACCGATACCCCCACCCGATCAAAAAATCGCCCACATTCAACGCTGTCGGCGTTCCATATTCCCGGTGCAATGCCGGCCGACCGTACCGATACGGATCGTCGTCTTCAATGTCGTCGTGGATCAGAGAGGCCTTATGAAAGACTTCGATGGCCAGGGCCAATTGCCAGACCGCCTCCGGCCAACTGCCCGGCACGTCTCCTCCGTCGGCCCGGGCGGCCCGGGCGCCGGTCATGGCGTCATAGGCGGCCAGGGTCAAAAACGGACGAAGATGTTTGCCGCCCCGAAGCAGAAAATCCCAGGCCAATCGCTGAGTCGTTTCCCAAACCGGCTGTCCATCCGCCGAGCCTGTCGCCTCTCTCCGAACGCTCCGGATGTCTTCCGTCGGCAAGCCAGCAGGAGGTCCTGCCTCGTATTTTGGAGAGCTTCCAGGAGGGTTAGTGAGGCCCGGCAAAAAGCGTGCAAGCCGATCAGGCCGAAACAGCTCCGTGGTCGCCCGGAGTAAATGCAAATACGTTTCCGTCTGCACGGTCGAGGGAACATACGGCGTCCGGAGCATCTGAAGCACCCAATCTTCGTCGGTCTGGCTATCTCGGCATCGGCTTTCCCAGAGCGGGACGGCCATGCAGGGAATGCCGACCTGGAGGATCTTTTCCAGCGCCCGCTCTAAACTGCCCAGACAGGCCACGCCCAGAATGGCGTCCACCCGGCCGTGCAAGATCATATCGACCACAATCGGCGTGCCCTCGGCAATAAGTACCTGGTAGCCCAGACGCTTGGCCTCTGCCCGCAGAAAACTCAGTCGGCACGCCCCGCAATCCCGGCAGACCAACTCCTCGGCGGTATAAACGCCCTGACATTGTTCGATGGATCGGAAGCAGTGCGGCAACAGCAGAAGCCGACGCTCCACCGGCACCGCCGCCACTTGCGACTGCCAAAACGCCGATCCCAGCATGACCATCGTCCAGCCGAGGTAGTCCAGCGGCTGCCCCAACTCGGCCAAAAGCCGACGGGCGCCCGATTCGATCTGCTGGCGGGACAAGGGTCGGCTTCGGTCCCACCCGGCGGCCATCTGCCAGGCCCGTTGTCGAATCGCCTCCCGCACCGCCCGGCTGGAGGGCGTCTGTTTCGGATAGGCGGAAAAGGGACCGGTCGTCGCCCTCTGCGATCCGATCGAAGAAGAGGCGGCGTCAACCGATGGAGAAACCGACTCCCCGATGGCTTTTTCTTCCGGAGTTTGCAGCGGTTCAGCCGAGGACATTCCTCTACTCCGACGCTTGTTGGATGGGGATCTGCGGGGCCAACGAAAAACGACCGTCCTCTGGATGGCCGTCTAAAAACGCCTCCCCTCCGGCGGCAAAACGACCTTTGGGATACGGCAAGGCCCCTTTAAGGGAATTGTACCCAGGCGGGAATCCCTTAGGCCAGTTGGAATTGGGACGGACGCCGATATGTATATATATGTATAAATTCTCGTCAAGTCTTCCACGTTTCGGCCGGTTCCAGGCGTGCGACCGCCTCTCCAAGGGCCGAAACGGCATAAATGATAGGATACATTTTTTCATAATACCACAACCGGGCGAAATACAACCCGATCGGTTCTGGTTGGCGATGTCGGTCTTCGTAGATCGCCCGCACCAGCCAGGCCAGGCCCCGCTCGACCGCCGAACGCACCCTAGCCGATTCGGCGTCGGGCGATTGGTCGGCTGGTTCGGGCGATTGGCGGAACAAAAAGACAGCTTTAGGATCGGCCAGCAGGGCCTCCACGGCCAAGGCGGTCTCTTCCACACTGGATTGCCAATCTTGGAACGCTGGCCGGGGATGGGGCGACGTTGGAGGGGGCGACGGTTGGGTTTCTTGTTGAGGAAAGTGGGTCTGTTTCGGTCGGCCTCCCCAACCGCCGTCGGCGTTTTGATGGGCCAGCAGCCACCGTCGGCCTCGCTGGGCCGCCGGATGTTCCCACTGCCCTAGGTCCCGATAGGCCAACAAGACCCTGGCCGTCCCATAAACCGGGTTCTCCTCCCCGGGCCAATACGCATTGCCGAACCAAAGCGGCGTCCAACTGCCGTCGGCATTCTGCGACCGGGCCAAGTATTGGAACCCCCGTTGGATCGCCTGCTTCCTTTCCTGTTCAGAGACGGGACAACTGCCCGAAGCAACCGCCTCGGCCCAATCATGCCGGGCGATCCGTGGCGTCCAGGCGGCCAAAGCCCGCAGGGCATGGGCCGTCAGATCCGTCGCACTTCGGTCGAACGGCAAAGCGCCCCAGCCTCGGCAAAAGGTGGGCCAGCCGCCGTCTCGGTTCTGCAAATCGAGCAACCAACGAAGGCCAAGGCCAACCGCTTGGAGAATCCGTCGGCGGTCATTGGCAGGCAGATCCTCTTGGAGTTGCTGGTAGATGCCGGCCAAGGCCAATAACGCCCCGGACGTGTCGTCGGCGTCTGGCACGGCGCCGGCCAAATCGGTCCAGCCCCAACCGCCGGGGGCCGATGCGGTAAAGGGATGGACCTTTTGATGCTGGCAGTTCAAAATCCACGGCCAACACGAGCGGGCCAACTGCCGCCGCAGCAAAATCGTTTCCGACGACGAATCGGCGTTCCCAACTGTCCGGCTGCTCTCGGTCCCAGGCCGAAGCAGGGCGTTGAGCGAAAGCGTCGTTACCCAGACGGCCAGGTTGGCGTCGATGGGCCAGGCCCCTTCTGGCCTGTAGGTACGGATCAGAAAATCTACGCCTCGCTGGACCACCGGATGATCGGCCCGGCCGGTACTGGCCAAGGCCATCAGGACAAAACTCGTCAGCGGGACCGCCTCCAGAAAACCGCCGCTTGCCGGTTGTTTGGCCTCCAGGACCTGAAGCGTCTTTTCCACCAGCGCCCCCCGGAGCCAGCGGAGCAGGGGATTGCGGGGCGGCCGATGAAAGAACCTGGCCTGGCCCATTGCCACCAGGGCGGGAATCGCATAACTTACCACCGGAAGCCGAACCCAACCCAGCAACCGATGCGGCACAACCGCCCACTCGAACGGCAAAGGCCGAACCTCTTCCCATCCGACCAGACCGGCCAAGGCGTACATGGTCAGGATCGGCACAGCAAAGGTCTGGTCTTTGCCGTAGCGGCGGCGCAGGCCTTCCAGGCCGCCCTGGCGATCGATGTATTGGGCGGCAGCGGCCAGCAGAGGGGCGAAGCGTTGTTCGGCCCCGGCCAGATGCACCGCAGCCCGAACCAACATGGTCGTGGAGATATTCGAAGGGCTGCGCTCGGTATCGCCCCAGCCGCCGTCGTTTGTTTGGGTGCGGGCTAGCCAGTCCAGACCGGCGGCAATGACCTGGTCGGTTTCCGGCCCAGCGGGTCCGCCATGTTGTTGGACCAAAGCCAATGCGCCGATGGCCGTTGCCGTAGCCAAGGCGGAACTGGCCAATCGGCCTTCCCAATGCCCGTCCGTAGTGCGTTCGGCCAACAAATCCGCCCGGGCGGTTTTATAGGCTTGCCAAAGCTCGGTAGAATTTAGCATATCGTGGTTGGCGTGGTTCACTTTACCCATAATGCCCAGTTTACCCAGCCGGGTGGGCCATGTCGAGAAAACAGCCCGGCCTTGGCCGCCACCAAGTCCCAGGAAACTCCCCCAAATATCAACCATTTTATCAGGTGCTCCGATGGTTTTTCGATGGTTTTGGCGGTTGGTTCGCGAGGTGTCGCCGCGGTTGGCTTGGAAGGCGGCGTATTTGTGGGTCTATAAGGGCCTGCGCAGCGTAGCCGAGTTCCGACGCCGACAGCAGCGAGGAGAACTTTTCCCGCCGTTTCTGTTCCTCTCGCTCACCAACGCCTGCAATCTGCGATGCCGGGGCTGTTGGATTACCGCCCAAGGCCGAGTCCAAAGTCTTTCGCCGGAACAAGTCGATCGAATCATTGCGAGCGGCAAATCGCGGAAGGTGTACTTCTACACCCTCCTTGGCGGCGAACCGTTTCTCTATCCCGACCTGGAGCGACTCCTGTGGCGGCATTCGGACTGCTATTTCCAGATCATTACCAATGGGTTGCTGGTGGATGAAGAGTGGGCGCATCGGCTGGCAGAACTGGGGAACGTAACCCCGCTGGTCAGCCTGGACGGGCTGGGCGAAGAAAACGACCAGCGTCGCGGCCAAGGGACTTCGGAAGCCATTCTGGCCGCTCTGGATCGGCTGCGACGGCATCGGCTTTTTTTCGGCGTGGCCACCACGGTTACGGCGGCCAACTTCGAGCAGGTAACCGCCGACCAGTACGTTGCCGAGATGATCCGTCGGGGGGCCTTGTACTTATGGTATTATATTTACCGACCGATGGGGCCTGCCTCGCCGCCCGGCTGGTGCTTGGATCGGGAAAAGGTGCTCCGGCTCCGACGGCGACTGTTGGAGTTGCGAGGTCGGCATCCGATCCTGATTGTGGACACTTATTGGGACGCCGAGGGGCGGGCGGTTTGCCCGGCGGCCTGGGGAATGGGGTTTCATATCGGCCCGGCCGGCAGCATTGAACCCTGCCCGCCGCTTTCCTTCGCCTGCGAAGAGATATCGGATGGCGCCGCCGATTTTGCCCACTTGCTGGAATCGAGCCAATTCCTGCGCCAGTTTCAGCAATTTGTCAACAGCCGAACCCGCGGCTGCGTCATCTTGGAGCGTCCGGGCGAATTGGCGGAATTCCTACGAACCCACGGCGTCCGAGATTATAGCGGTCGAGACGCTTTGGCCGAGCTGGCCTGTTCAACGCCGCAGTGCAGCCATCATCTGCCCGGCCAAGAGTTGGCCGAACAGAGTTGGTTTTACCGGATGCTGAAACGACAGCTTTTCTTCGGGATGAGCGGCTATGGCTAAGGGAGGGGTTTTTGGTTGGCGGGCCCTTTCCAGCGGGTAGTCGTGGAAGAATTGGAAATCAGGCGACCTTAGAAGACCTGAGAAGATTAGTCAAGCTGGGCGAGATGTAGAACTGAGAGATTCTGGGTTCCTGTTGGAGAGCGTCCACGACAAGCTCCAATTGCTCTTCGGGAGAAAGGGCCAAATCAAGGAAGAAAATCTTCTGCCCCTTGAGGATACAGGTACCCCCCAGGGTACCGTCCAGCCATTCTTGCCGGATCGTATATCCGCATTCTTGTAAAAGTTGAAGGGCTTCGTTCAATAGACCCAAGGTCGGCATCGGAGCGGCCCGAAGGGGTGATGGTTTCGACGTCCGGTTGGGGGTAAGACGCCGATCGGCCCAGACCACTGGAAAAAAACCTGCTCGGAGACGGAGAAACTTTACCCATTCGGAAACCTTAAGGGAAGAGCAAACCGAAGGAGATTAGGAAATTTGGGTTTTCTGGGGATTCAGGGACGGCAGAGGGTGCTCCGATGGATTTTTCCGATTTTTTTCGCCCGGGGGACTTCGCGGGATTTTCGGCGGAAGTCTTACTTCCCCGGCGTCCGGTTGACGATACGTTTCATAACCCAACTTGTTATCTGATGGGGAGTTAAGACACAGAGTTCCGGTAAAGGGGGCGAAACTCAAAGACAAGATAAACCGGTCAAAATGCCCCTGTCAGTTAGGATGTAACGAACACAAAAGCCAGGCGATTTCCATGACAGACCAACCCTCCGACGCCGCCATCCCCCAGCAACTGGAACAGCTCCAGCAGCGACTGGCGCAGGCGCAGCGGCTGACCGCGTTGGGCGAGTTGCTCAGCACCACCACCCACGAGTTCAACAACATCCTAATGACCGTGATCAACTACGCCAAACTGGGGCTCCGCCACACCGACAACGAGACCCGTCAAAAGGCGTTTGAAAAAATCCTCGCCGCCGCCCAACGGGCCGCCCGCATTTCGCACAGCATCCTCGGCATGGCCAAGAACCGTTCCGGCAATCTGGAACCCACCAATCTAGTGCAATTGCTGGAAGATACCCTGCTGCTGCTGGAACGGGAACTCAATAAATACCGGATTGCGGTGGAAAAGTACCTCCAGCCCATCCCGCCGGTGCTGGCCAACGGCAACCAAATCCAACAGGTGCTCTTAAACCTGATCATCAACGCCCGGCAGGCAATGCCTCAAGGCGGCCGACTCACCGTAAAACTCTGGCATGATCCGGGCAGCGGCATGGTGCATTTGATGATCCGGGACACCGGCTGCGGCATTCCGCCGGAGATTCTCCCCCGGATTTTCGACCCGTTCTTTACCACCAAAACCGGCCCGGACTCCAGCGGCAAAGGAGGCACCGGTTTAGGACTGTCGATGTGCAAGGAGATCATTCAGGCCCATCAGGGACGAATCCGCGTCGAAAGCGCCCCCGGCCGTGGAACCGCGTTTACCTTGATGTTGCCGTCGGCCCAACCACCGGCAGAACCGGCCCCTCCGGCCCTCTCGCCGTCCACCCAAGAGGCCGTCT
This sequence comes from Planctomycetota bacterium, assembly GCA_029550925.1. GTDB lineage: Bacteria > Planctomycetota > Planctomycetia > Pirellulales > Thermoguttaceae > JANXAQ01. Next base: position 8,082 of record JAKPGL010000144.1, on the reverse strand, counting down.
CGAGTCCCTTGAGCACTGCGCCGCCCGCCCCTGCCGGATAAGCTCCGACGCGATTTCTCCTCTTCTTCGCTCGGCGGAAAGGTTCCGCCAAAGGGTTGGCCGCTGTTTACCGGGCCGATGACCCGCCGCCGGTGGTCTTCCACGGCCAGAACGGAATCGGTTGGGGCGGCAATCCTGAAACCCGGGCTTGGATTTTGCCCAATAGGTGCTGTTCCAGGGCGGTATCCCGGCCCAGAGGTATCCAGCCGATGTTGGTGGGTTGTTCGGTTACCGGGTTTTCGATGCGGGTCAACGAAGTGTCGTACCGGAACGTGGCCGATCCGGCCGGGGACCGCAACGGACGTGCGTCTTCCAATTCCTTAAATACCACGACTTCCACCCACTGGCCCGCCTGAGCCGGGATGACCCGCACGACCGCCCGCCGCCGAATGGTCTGCAAGGTGCCTTCGAGTTTTTCATCGAAATTGGCCGCATCCTCCCGCCACGGTTCCAGCAGGGTGGAACCTACCAGCGGATAGGTCTCCAGTCGGCCTTCGGTCCACACATCCCCCATCCGGCGGACTGGCATCTCCCGTTCGATCCGAAACTCATCGTCGATCACGTCGGCCACAATTTCCCAGACCTTTTCATACTCGGTGCTTGCTAGAAGCAAGGGATTTTGATACACGGGCAGTGTACTTCCGGTGAGAGGATCGGGAAGAATAGCCGCTTCGGGGTATGTCATGCACCCCGCCAGTAGGCATACCCACCCCACGACCCCCCCCATCCACAGAAAAAAGGCATCCTTGCCCATCTCGAACGGCCTTTGAAGGGATGAAGGAAATGGAAGCGTTCTCTCGGCTCTGGGAATCAGAAACCTGTAACTGAAACGCCCAATGGCCTTCCAGGGGTACAATCTATTGGGGTTAAAAGTTTCGTTCTACCATCCTTGGCGATGGGAAGAGGTACTTTTCCACTCAAATCCACAGCCCCCCCAAGCGAGGAGGGGCCGGTGGTCGGCTTCCCTCGGAGACCCAAAACTCCGTAGTTTGCCAATCCCGGCCTAAAAACGCAAGAGCGATCCTTTCGAGAACCCCTGGGACTTGGGGACGCCGGGGCAACCTGGCAAAGGCTGCTTTCTTTCCCTGGGTGGGTGTGCTAGACTGCTTCCAGGCTTTTGGGAGGAGTCCAACACATGGGGAAGAAGGCCAAGCGGTTCTATGGGGGTTGGCTGGTTTCTCTTGGTTTCTCAATGGTCTGTGGGGCGGTGGTGGGCATGGAATTTTGGGGCGGGATAGCCGGCGGGGCCGAGACGCACTCGGCGAATTCCCCTCCGGCCAGCGCCCCGATCCAGGCGCCGGAGACCGGTCCGAATATCGTGCTTATTTTTATGGACGATATGGGCTACGCCGACATCGGTCCTTTCGGCGCAAAAGACTATCCAACGCCGCATCTGGACCGATTGGCCCAAGAGGGGCGGATATTTACGGATTTTTATGTCCCTCAAGCGGTTTGTTCGGCGTCGCGGGCCAGTCTGTTGACAGGCTGTTACAATGTGCGGATCGGCATCCAAGGGGCGCTGAACCATCGGGCTGACCACGGCCTGTCCGCTCAGGAAGTTACCATCGCCGAACTCCTGAAACACAAAGGGTATGCGACCTGTTGCATCGGCAAATGGCACCTAGGCCATCATCCGAAGTTCTTACCCACCGAACACGGATTTGACGAATACTTTGGCCTGCCGTATTCCAACGATATGTGGCCTGGGCATCCTACCGCCGGTAAACACTATCCTCCGCTTCCGCTGCTGGAAGGAAACCGAATCGTCGATCCGGAGGTAACCGCGGAAGACCAGGACCAACTTACCCGCCTTTATACCCAGCGGGCGGTGCAGTTTATCGAAAAGAACAAGGATCGTCCGTTCTTTTTGTATCTGGCCCATACGATGGTCCATGTGCCGTTGGCGGTTTCCGAACCGTTTCGAGGCAAAAGCGGCCGGGGTCTGTTCGCCGACGTGATGATGGAGGTGGATTGGTCGGTGGGCCAGATCGTTCAGACGATCCGCAAACACGGCCTGGAGAAAAAGACGCTTGTCATTTTTACTTCTGACAACGGCCCTTGGCTTTCCTATGGCGATCACGCCGGTTCGGCCGGTCCGTTGCGCGAAGGGAAAGGCACTTCGTTTGAAGGCGGGGTGCGCGTACCGGCGATCTTCTGGCAGCCCGGCGTTATCCCGGCCGGCAGCCGATGCCAGACCCCGGCCATGACCATCGACATCCTGCCTACCATTGCCTTTTTAGCTGGGGCGGACCTGCCTGCGCATCCGATCGACGGCAAAAACATCTGGCCGTTGGTGGTCGGTCCGCCGGATACCCCCAGCCCCCAGGAGGCCTATTACTTCTATTGGGGCGAGCATTTGCAGGCGGTACGCATGGGCCGATGGAAACTCCATTTCCCGCACCAGTATCGCACCTTGGCCGGTCGGCCCGGCGGGACGGGCGGCCAACCAGCCCCTTATCAAAACGCCCAAATCGGCCTTTCCCTTTTTGATCTCCAGACCGATCCGGGAGAAACAACCAACTTGGCTGACAAACATCCCGACATTGCGGCCAAAATCCAAACCTTGGCCGACAAAATGCGGGCCGAACTCGGCGACTCGGCCACTGGCCAGAAAGGCGCCGGACGCCGAGAACCGGGTCGGCTCGGCCCCCAGGACCACCGCTGGGATTGGACGCCCGGCCGGCCTCTGCCCATGCTACCCACACCACCCGCTGCCGCAAAGCAGTAATTTCGGAGGCCCGGATCGAGGACGCCATGAGAAATAGGGCCGGTTTCCCGGAATTCACGACCGTCGGCCTCTTGGAGGATGGAGCGTTGGCGCTGGGTTGACCCAGCGGCAGGACGCCCCTCGGAGATCACCGGTTGGGCCTAGGAGGAGCAGAGCAATCGGGTTCCCGGGGACTAGCCGCGGAGGAAACAACCGAGTTGCGGTACAGACCGTGTGTTAAGATGTATTGTTCCACGGCGCGGGGGGTCTGATAGCGAATGCTTCTCCCCGCAGCGACTCGGCGGCGGATTTCGGTGCTGCTCAGGGCCGCCAAAGGCATCTGAATCAGCCCGGAACGTATTTGCTCGATCTGTTCTGGAGAAGCGATCGCCTGAAACGGCGTCCAATCCCAATCTTCCCAGCCGGGCCGACGGGCGGCCAAGGGTCTAGCCAACCGAATCACCTCGTCGGCTTCCCGCCAATGGGGCAAATCCTTGAGCATGTCCCCGCCCAGGATCAAAAACAGCTCCGCCTCCGGATACTGCGTCCGAAAATATCGAAGCGTCTGGACGGTGTAACAGACGCCGGTTTGGTCGAGTTCGTACCGGCTTATTTCGAATGCCTCATGACCGGCGATGGCCAGTTGCAGCATCGCCGCCCGATCTTCCGCCGAGGCCAAGGGCGGAACCTGCTTGTGCGGTGGTTGGCCTGCCGGGACAAAGATCACCCGATCCAGCCGATATTGTTCTCGGGCGTTTTCGGCCAACAATAGATGCCCATAATGGACCGGATCGAACGACCCGCCAAAAATTCCCAATCGACTCATTCTGGTCCCTTCGCCTCCGGTGGAAGGGGCTTCTGTAGGAAGACATTTTTAGGGGCGGCCTCCTTCCGGCACTCTGCTGCCGGAACTCGGAAAATCCGTCCAATCCGATCCTTTTTTCGGCAACCGGCCGAAATTCCCCCCAAAATACACCCTAGACGAAGCACTAGAGCCGGGCGGCTTGAGGATGATTCCGCCGTATTCCTCCTTCAAGGGAGGCTGGTGTGGGCGGATTTGCGAATCCGAATTTCTTCCACCGGGGCGGTCAATCGCCGATGGCCAGGCTCAAGATCACCGACGGCCAATTCCAGGCGTTTGCCCACCTCAATACACCCCATCCGAACTACCATAAGCCCCTCCGAATGCCGACCAGCGGTGGCCCCTAAAAGATACACTCGTTCCGTAGGGCCGAAATGGACCCCATCCCTGGATACCGCCGCTTGCGCCTCTCCGGCCTCCGGGTCGATCAGTTCCAAACAGACCACATGTTCCGCAGTCCATATTTCCAAGCGGTCCCCGGGGTCCATTTGGCCGATCCACACAACCTGATTTTCTCCCCCCGCCGCCTCTGCGATTAACAGAACAAACACCAACAGAGGTACTACGAGCCCCTGGGCAAAAAATCTCATGGTGCAGACTCCCAGATGCAGGCAATACGACGAGAAAAAAGAAAAGCTATTTTCAATATAGCTTATCTCCTGGGCTAAAAGTTTTCCTAACCCCCCTGGATTACCAGGCGGGGACCGCAGACCCTTTTACGCACCCCCTACAACCGATACAATCTCGATACGTGTTGCCGAAAATCAACATAGCCTAATCAGTCTAATTTGACAAGATGGAACATCCAGAATGGATTCGCGTATGGCAGACCCAACGAGTTCGGAGCGGCGTATCCAGAAGGGGTTTCGGCCCGGGCGGATCATTTCCGGGGGGCAGACGGGAGTGGATCGAGGGGCACTGGAGGCGGCCATCGCCTTGGGGATTCCGCATGGAGGATGGTGTCCCCTAGGCCGATCCGCGGAGGATGGCGTCATCCCCGCCCGGTATCAGTTGCAAGAGACCGACAGCCCGCAGTATGCCGTGCGAACCGAATGGAACGTGCGGGACTCCGACGCCACGTTGATCCTCTGTCGGGGTCCGCTGCGCGGCGGCACGGAATGGACGCGGATTTGTGCGGCCCGATACGGACGGCCTTGTCGGGTAGTTGACCTGGAGCGACCGATCGATTGGCAGGCCCTGCGTCAATGGTTGGACGAAGTCCGCCCCAACGTGCTCAACCTGGCCGGGCCTCGCGAAAGCCAAGCCCCCGGCATCCAGCAACAAGCCGAGCAGTTCCTCCGCCGCCTCTTTACAGAACCAGAAACCTCTTAGCCCGGCTTAGCCGAAAACAAGCCGATCCCCGCTTCCTTCGCCGCAAGCCCCCTGCGGATTATGAGACGAAAGTTGCCCCGCCCACCAATCGTCTTCTGAAAAGACGGCCTATTCTCCCCCGTATTCCGCGTGGGGACGCCCCGTAACCGCCCTCCTTCCTGCGGAAGGGGTTTACTGGGGAACCTCGATGAACTCGACCTTTTCTTCTTCGGCGGCCTTTCGGAGTTTGTCCAAGGCGCGGGCTTCCAGTTGACGGATCCGCTCTTTGGTAACGCCCAATTGTCGGCCTACCTGTTTGAGCGTCAGCGGTTCCTGCCCCTGCACGAGGCCGAATCGGCGGACAATGATCTCCTGCTCCCGCGGATCGAGATGCTCCAGGATCCTTTCGACCTGGATTTTCCGTTGATCCTGGACCAACTCGATTTCCTGCGGGTCCGACCGAACGTCTTCGGCGTCGGCGAACATGTCTTGAGAGGCCGTTCTGAAGCGCTCCCGGAGCCGATGGGCGTCGGGGATCGTGCGGGCGAAGTTCTTCATGATCGCCCAACTGGCGTAGGTGCTGAACTTGAACCCGCGAGCAAAATCAAACTTCTCCACCGCCCGAATGAGCGACATATTGCCGTCGCTGACAAGCTCGAAGAAGTTCATGTTCGGCGCCACGTGCCGCTTGGCGATCGAAACCACCAGACGCAAATTGGCCCGGATGATCTCATTTTTAGCGGCCGTGATCTCTGCGTAAAGCGTTTCAATCCGGTCCATGAGCGAGGTGCGCGGCGATTGCGGGTCCAACTGTTTCCGGAGCAGGCTGGCCTTATACTTCAAGTAGTTCATCTTCCGGAACAGATGCACTTCTTGCTGGGAGGTCAACAGGGGCGTTTCATACAGACTGGCCAAATACGGCGGCAGCCCGCTGGGGAGCCTCGGCTTTTTGGGCGTCTGCTCCGCAGGCGGCGGCGGCCCCAATACTTGCGCCTCCCACGCCGGGTCCTCGGCGATCCGAGGAAAATCGTCGTTGGGAATATAGTCCAACGGCAACTGAAGAATTTGTTCGGCCCGCGCCTCGGCGATGATCCGATGAATACTGGTCCTGGTGCGGCAATACTTTTTGGCCAACTCGGCGACGGATTGACCCAGACGATACTCTTGGTAGATTTTTCGTCGGGTTTCCGCTCGGATCGGGCCGGTATGATCCGGAAAGATGGCCAAATGCGGATACTGCTGATCGAATTTGCGGATCGCGGCGCGGATGGTTTCCAGACTGCGCCCCAATCGCTGGGCGAGTCGTTTGGCCGTATCCTGGAGGCATATCCCGGCGGCGGCCATCCGACGCGCCCGCCGCAAAATCCAATCCCGCTCCGCCTGGCTCAGTTGGCTGAACCGTCCGCCTCGACGGACCCGCTCGGCATGTTGTTCGACGAAACGATCTACGGAGCTTTGCAGAAAACCAACCCGCTTCCGACCGCTAAACACAAACCGACGGGCCACCAATCCGTCCCGCCGCCATCGGGAAATCGTCTTGGTGGAAACCCGGAAATAGTCGCAGAGTTCTTCGACAGTCCAGACGCGTTGGCCGGCCTGCTCGACCGGAATCTCCGCTGCGTCCGTCAAATCTTCGATCAACAGCCGAAGATCATGGATCGCTTCTTCCCCCGAGATCGGCAAACGGGCGTGCTCTTGGGGACGAAATTGGGTGATCCGGTAGCAGAGATAGGCGTAGGGATAAACGCGATCTGGATCAAGTTCCAGCAGGAGGCGCTCGGCGGCGTCGGCCTGCTGGATTTTTTTCTCTCGTGGAGTAAACCGAACCAATTGGTCGCGGAGTTCTCGGAGTACAGGATTGCGATAGGTAAGTTGCATGGTCGTCCTCCTTGCGGGCGAGGAAAGGAACAGGGAGGTATTCTTTTAATCTCATTTTTTACAGTAAAAAATTATAAAAATCAAGTCCTCCCTTCACAATTTTTACAGATTTTTCTGAAAATATTCCAAACCCCCTCGCCAACATTCAGGGGGACTCTGCTCCACCAGAAGTAGGCCCTCTCGGCCCGCCTCCTCAAAAAACCGCCTTAAACAAACAGAAAAGACCTTACTCTCTTGAAAAGCAAACCGCATTCCCTTTGGCCAAATATCCGGCCTTTCGGCGTCAAAAACAGATTGACACCCTATATATTGCACAACTTACAAAACCGCCCCCAAAATATGGCACACCCACTTCGCAACCCATCCCGAACCAATCCTTTCGGCAAGTGTGCCTTTCTGGAACAGTTTTCTTTATTAGAGTCTAAAATTGCGGCAATTACCAGCCCCCCAAATTACAGGAATTTCAACCCGCCCCCTTTGGGGGCCCCAACACACCCCCCCTATTCTTCCCCAACAAAAGTTCAGCCGGTAGGAGCAACCGCCTCTCCATCGCCGCACCAGAAGCCGACAAACCAGCCAACAGGGCCTACACAAAGCCGCTACCGGGGAAGGGAGCGAATGGAAGCCTAGCAGGAACAAATCTTTTGTACTGGCAACATTTTCCCCTCGCCTGGTTTCCGGCGTAGGCAGAGCCTACGCCCTACCGGACTGTCCCGTGGGGAGAGATGGAAAAATGGGGCCGCACCATCCCGCCAACAAGTTCCCCAAAACCATTAGCCGTACAACTGGATGGCTTTGAGGATTTCTTCCAGGTTGTTGGAGACGGAGACAGGACGATTGGCAAAAGCAGACCGACGGACGCCCCGACGCCCCAGGACTTCGTTGAACATTTTCTGGTCCGTGGTATGGTAGGCCACCGTGGCGGTGGGGTCTTTCAGCACATGGCCGGTCAGGATGCAAACGACCCGTTCTTCGGGGCAGATGACGCCTTCGGCGAGGAGTTTTTTCGCCCCGGCCACGCTGGCGGCGCTGGCCGGTTCACAGCCTAGGCCGCCTGCGCCGACCTGGGCCTTAGCGTCCAGGATTTCCTCGTCGGTAACTTCGCGGACCACGCCTTGGCACCATTCCAAGGCGCGCAAGCATTTGTCGAGGTTTACCGGTCGATTGATCTCGATCGCACTGGCGATGGTCGAAGCGCGGCGACCTTCGGCGTCCATCTGGGCGTAATAGTCGGCGACGGTCTGACGGGGCAATTGCCCCTGGTTCCACCGGACCTTTTGTTTCT
>JAKPGL010000136.1 GCA_029550925.1 Planctomycetota bacterium | reverse complement strand
CCTACAAAACAGCGGCGCCGATTGGTTGCGGGTCGCCTGGTATGCCTTCACTGGCGAACTGGCCGAGTAGCCGCTTACCTCCACCATGGAGTTCAAATCGCCCAGGGAAAGGAACGTTCCCCGGAAAATCGGAAAAATAGTAACATTTCAGCCGAATGCAGTACCTTGTCACTGCCGTGCAGGCACCTAATCTAGGCTTCTTGCAGCCGCTACTTGGGAGGAATAACGAAGTAGCCGCCTCACAGGACCCTGGACTGCCGCTAGAGCGGCAGTGACAATACAGGGTAAATTTCGCCCTAAAATAAGCCTCCTTTGCATTCGGCTAAAATGTTACGAAAAATATAATATCTGTTGGTGAGAGAGGTTTGGTTTGGCAATTCAAAGATCCCTAGGCGAGGACGTTTTGGGGACCTTCCCCGTTTTTTCGATTTCACAACGAGGCGTTTCGATGAGGAAATCTTTCTGGTTTGTTTTGTTGTTTTCTGGAATCCTGGAGTATTCTGCGGCGGCGGGGGCGGAGCAGATCGAGCTTCCGCGACGCGGCATTGCGGCGCATCGCGGCGCCAGCGCTACGTACCCGGAGAATACCCTGGCCGCCTTCCGAGAAGCAATTCGGCTTGGGGTCCACCAGATGGAGTTCGATATCAAAATGACCAAAGATAAACGTCTTGTGCTGATGCACGACGCCGCTGTGGATCGGACGACGAATGGTCGAGGCCGGGTAGCGGACTTGACGCTTGAAGAAATACGCCGTCTGGACGCAGGCCGGTGGAAAGGCGCCCAGTTTGCCGGCGAACACCCGCCGACGTTTGAAGAGGCATTGGCGATGATGCCGATGAATATATGGTTAAATGTACATGTTCACTCCCTTCCCAACGAGGCGGAGCTTGTCGAGGCGGCCGCGCGCGAAATTGTGCGTCAAAAACGAACGCACCAAACTTTTTTAGCCGTCGGCCATCGCGGCGCAGAGGCAGCCAGGCGAATATGTCCGGAAATCCTCATCTGCAATATGGAACGCCAGGGCGGGAAGGTGCAAGAGTATGTGATGGATACGGTCGCCCGCCGCGACGCATTCATCCAGCTCCTCCGTCAATACGGCGTCAATTGGCCGAACGAAATCCGCCGACTTAAGGAAGCTGGGGTGCGGATCAACTACTGCTGCATCAATGAACCAGGATCGCTCGCGGCACTCTACGCCGCCGGCGTCGATTTCGTTCTGACCGACGAGGTGGAGCGGATGGTAGAGGCGGCCCGACAAGCAGGCGTCGAGCCGTGGAAACCGATCTTCCGAAGCAGCGTCGCCGTTCCCGAGAAATAGCCGTCCTTTCCCATCTGCTTCGGAACCATTCGCCCGCTTCGTTTCCTGCGGCTTCTGCGATTCCACATCCGCCCCCGTCGCAGAACCGCCAGAGATTGGGAGGTAAACTTTTTTCTTCCTCCGCCGAGCGATGAGAGATTAGGGCTAGAATCGGCCTGCGTCGATGGCCTGTCCGTCGTTGCGAACGCCTAGGCGACGATGGATTTCCGGGTCGATGCTGTAGGAGATGGGCCGGACCGAGCCGTCGCACATGGCTGCATGAAAACCCGATGCGTGGGCGCTGCCAAATCCCCACACATAATCGTAACCGAGCCGATCTTGCATGGGCGGATAGCGAGTCGAACGATAGAAATCCCGGTTGTAGCCGGTGTAGGCGGCTTCGTTATCGCCCGAATCGTAGTTGGAGCCGGAACTGCCATCGTAGCTATTGGGTTTGAGGTATTTTTCGCCGAGCAGGTAGGTGTTGCTGGTCCCGTCGCGGACCTCGCCCATGGTGACCATGCTGCGTTGGAAGCTGATGCCGTTGCAATCGGCCACGCTGGGCCAGGAGTAGGTAGAACCGAGGCCTTCGGCGATGGAACTGGGGCCAGCCATTAAGTCGGTAACAGCCGGGTCGCCGGCGCAGGCGGCGTAATCGGTTTTGGCCACTCGCATGGAGACGTTGGCGTTGATCGGCGCCCACCAATCTTTCGGCGCCGAGGCTACAGCCCGCCGTCGGGACGGACAAGCCAGCACGGCCAACGGCGTCTCGGTCATCTGTTTGAGTTTTTCTTTTTTCGTAGCCGCATCGGTAACTCCCAGGCCGAGATCATGGAGGGCCCCCTGTTCGATATAGGGGAGGATATTGTAAATCCAGCCGCCGGGCTGTTTGAGGTCGAATCCCATATCCGGATCGCCGACCCAATGCCAGCCCCAACCGCCGGTAGGAAAGAAGCTGTGGGTGCTTTCGTGGACCAGGCAGGCCAGGGCAAGCTGTTTCAGATTGTTGGAGCACTGGGTGCGTCGGGCCGCCTCCCGGGCCGATTGCACCGCCGGCAACAATAGCGAAATCAAAATTCCGATAATGGTAATGACGACCAATAATTCCACTAGGGTAAATCCGTTCAGACGTTTCATTCCTTAGTTCCCTTTACTCACTTTTGGGCGTCTCTAATAGGGGCGGCTTCGGGTTGGTCAGCGTTTTGCGGGCCAAGGCCGGTTCATCGGTGGTCATCGCATCCACGCCCCAATCCCGAAGCACTTGCATAACGACCGGTTCGTTGACCGTCCAGACCCAGACTTTCAACCCCCGTCGGTGCAACTGAGCGATCAGATCCGGGTTGACCGTCTCGAAGTTCAGATCGACGATGTCAGTTCGGCACTCGGCGGCCTGTTGGGCAAGCTGGTCGGCCTGTTGCTCCGGCGTGCCTTCCAGCGATTTGCCGAAAACCCAGGCGGCTGGAATCTCCGGCGCAAGCTCCCTAGCTTCTCGGATCACCGAGGCATGGAAAGAGATGAGGACAGCTTGTCGGCTCATGCCGGCGGTGCGGACCGCCTCCACGACCTGTCGGGTGATGTTCGGCGGTTTTATTTCGATCATAGCCCGGCAGGAGGAGCGCCGGAGCAGTTCCAGGGCCTCTTGCAAGGTGGGGACCTGCTGGCCTGCATATTTTGGGTTTTTCCAACGGCCGGCGTCGAGGCGTTTCAGTTCGGCCAGGGTCAGCTCGACCACTTTGCCTCGGCCGTTGGTGGTCCGATCGACGGTCTCGTCGTGCATCAGGACGATGTGGCCGTCTTTGGAAGCATAGACGTCGAACTCGCAGCCGTCGGCCCCGGCCTCGATCGCCTTGGCAATGGACGCCAACGTGTTCTCCGGCGCTACGGCGGAAAAGCCGCGGTGGGCGATTACTTCACACCGGGCCGACGGCCTTTTGACAGAAGTTAATTCCGCCGGGCTATCCGGCAATCGGCGAAGGACGAAATCATCGAATTTCACCCGGGCGCCTGAGATGGCCAGCCCGACGCATCCGGTCGTCCGATCCACGCAAAACAGGCTCTGGAACACCCGCCGACCTTCCAAATACCCTTCTACTTCCGCACCGCGCACAACAACCCGCACTCGGTAGGGTTTTCCAATTTCCAGTTTTCTAGAGGCCGATCGGCGGGTGCGAACGCTCCATGTTTTTTGACCGGTGCGAACGGCAAACTCCACGCCGTTGGGCAGGGCCGCATTTTGTCGAAACACTACATGCGACCAGGGAGTTTCGCCATGAGGGCCCGCTCGGACCACCACGCTGGCCCATCGACTCTCCTCCCGGACTTCCAAAAAGCGGAGCGTTACCTCGACTTCGTAATTCTGCCAGGTCGGCTCGCCGAAAAGAATTAGCCCTTCCCCCCGAATCGCCTGGCCTAGCAGCGCCGCTTCTTCGCACTTCCAATCCCCTTGAACCACTTGCCAACCCGGAGGGAGTTTTTCCGTAGGCCCATCGAACCGTTCGACAATGCTTTCCGAAGAAGCAGCCCCAGCAACAAAACTTCCTAAGAGAAAAATCCATCTCATGGGAACATCTCCACAATAGGTTCTTGGGTTATAGGAAGTGGGGGAAATCACGTCTCGTTCCTGCGCACCCAGGAAACCAAACGCCTTCAGCCGTCTTGGCTGCGGGTTGGCAGGAGGCTTTCGGAGAGACGCGGGGGATAAAGCGTCTCCAACCTCTTTGTTATGCCATCGTTCGCCGGCGGCGGAAGAGCATCCTGCCGACACCGCCTAAACCTAGCAGAAGCAGGCTGCTCGGTTCGGGCACATTGGCCAACTGGTAAATCTCCCAACTGGTAAGCACATGCTCGTAAATCCGCACATCGTCCCAGAGGCCGTTCCCGTAAGTGTTGCCGTTATTTCCTCCGCCCAGGTAGAAGTAGGCGCCTGGGGTAATCCAGCTCATATTGGTAGAAGAAGCCCGGAGGACGCCGTTAACAAACAGTTGAGCGTTGACCGTGTCCGTTTGGGTTTTTTCCCAGGTAATGGCAACATGATACCATTGGTTCGGTCCCCCAAGATTATCCAAGTCATACGAAAGGGGCGTTCCTGTGGTAGAGGTCCGGAAGCGAAGAATGCCGTCTTGATAAATCCAGCATTCCCATTGATCTTGATTGACGGAATTGTCGAACAAGGTCTGGTAGTTGTACCAAGGTTCCGGTTTGTACCAGAGGGCGATGGTACCTTTTTCCGGCAAGGTATATTGGACCTGGACATAGTCGCCGCCGGTAGAGATAGGGGAACTCGAGGGATTGTTCAGGTCCAGGGCTTGGCCGATCCGTCCGGGGGCAAAGCCGTTTGTACCGTTGGCCCCATCGACGATCGTGGCGTTATACAGAGAGCCGCCGGTTCCGGAGTTCAGCAGATCGCCGTTGAACTGCCAATGGATGACCGGAGCGGATTCGCTTAGTGGCCGTCCCACGCCGCCATTAACGATATAGGCGATTTCCGTTTCCGTTAGCGCCCGATTCCAGACGCCCACATCGTCGATGGCTACTTTTGCGTAATTGCCGGCGTTCATACCCAACATGGCGATTTGGCCGGGTTTGACGTTGCCAGTTAATCCACTACCGCCAGAGCCGTCGTTTCCGGTGTGAGTGTCTTTCAGCACGCCGTCCCAATAAATTTTGGCCGTTCCGGCGCTGCCTGTGCCGTCAAACACGGCGGCCACATGATGCCAGGAACCGGTGGCCAAAGAGGCGGCAGGAATACCCGGCCGAGCGGCATGATTATTCGTATCGGTAACCTTGAATCGCAGTTCATTGGCCCCCTTCTCCAAATAGACCACGTAGGAGTCTTGATCCGAGTCGAAAATCGGCCCGAAAGAACCGGGAAGTCCCGATGGCAATTGCTCCAGATACACCCAAAGCGAAACGCTCACCTGCTTGGTTCCGATATTTAGGTCGGTGCTGGCCGGAATCTGGGCGTAGTCATCCACACCGTCGAATGAGAGGGCATGGCGAAACTTGCCCCAGATCCAGGAAGGCTGTCCCCCGGTAAACGAGCCAGTATCCGCCACACTGCCCGCCGGGGCCTTGTCGTAAAAGGAGGTCCCTGCACCTTCGTTGAAGTCCCAGTAACCGATCAGGCCTGTCTGGAGTTCGACGGCCTGACTCTGCCCGGCAAACCAGCCTAAGGCCAGCCCCACCATAACGCCATAGACCACCTTTTGTCGAACGTTGCTAAGCAAAGACCTGCTCAGGCCCCCCAGACGCCAACTGCTACCCATGAGAAACCTATTCATACTGCTTTCTCCTCTTATAAAGCAGAATACCCGAAGAAGACGATGCTCTCCCGACCTATGGGCCGATTAACCAACAAATTGCTAAATTCACTAGGTGTTTCTCAAAAACTTTCCTAGCGTCTTGTCTTTCATTGTAATCGTGCAACAGGAAACCGGCAAACATTTTTGCTAATTATTTACGTCTTATTTATTGGAACCTCTGAATAATTCCCGTTTTTACCTTGTGGGCTTCGAAGACTGGCGAAAGGGGCTTTCTAAGCCCATGAGGACTAAAAAACACCCATTGCTATCTTCGTAGTATAATCACCCCCCCCCCGGCGCTGTCAAGCATG
>JAKPGL010000116.1 GCA_029550925.1 Planctomycetota bacterium | reverse complement strand
TTCCGCGGCGTGTACGAAGCCAACATCTACGCTTCGCTCTACGAGGTGATCCCGCAGCGGCTACGGGCCTCGGCCTCAGGGGTGATGATTATGATGGCCTTTTTGACAGGGGGAGCCTCGCCGCTCCTGTTGGGCATGATTAAAGAACAGGTTGGGCTGGCCGTCGGATTGGCCGGGCTGGCCGTCGCCTTTTTGATAGGGGCGGTCGCCCTGCTGGCGGCCTGGGGAGTCTGCTTCGATCAGGACCGGACAAAAGCCCAGGCCTCCTCTGCCTAACCTTTTTCGTAACATTTTAGCCGAATGGAGTTGGGCCTAGGTTATCCCTCTCCCCTGGCGGGAGAGGGTTAGGGTGAGGGGGAAAGAAGGAGACAAAGCAGCCTTTTTAGCCCCCTCACCCGGCCAGGCTAGGGCCTCACCCGGCCTCTCGACGGCCAGGGCAGCGGCGAATGTGCTTCACTCGGCTGAAGTGTTACCCATTTTCTAGACCCGAAACCCAACGGAGGATTTCCAACTGCTGGAGGAGAAACAACGGCAAAGTTGCCGAAAAACGGAGAAGAACCGATGAACGATCTGACCGGCAAAGTGGCTTTAGTAACCGGGGCGTCTCGCGGTTTGGGGCGGGGCATTGCCCTGGTGTTGGCGGAGCAAGGGGCCGACGTGGCGGTCAACTATCACACGCGGCAATCCGAGGCAGAAGAAGTCGCCGAGGCGATCCGGGCGATGGGCCGACGGGCCATCACGGTCCAAGCCGATGTGGGCCAGGCCGATCAGGTCCACCGACTGTTCGAGCGGATTCAGGCGGAATGGGGACGACTGGACATCCTGGTCAATAACGCCGGGCTGTCCCGACCGCAGGACATCTTCCAGATCACCGAAGAAGACTGGGACTTTTTGATTCGCACGAACTTGAAGAGTTGCTTTCTTTGTTCTAAGGCGGCCATGGAGATGATGCGCCGACAAGGGGGTGGTCGGATTGTGAATATCAGTTCTGTGGTCGGCCACCAGGGCGCCCTTTTCGGCCATGTCCACTATGCGGCGACCAAAAGCGCTATCCTCGGGTTTACCAAGACCCTGGCCCGAACCGCCGCCCGATGGGGAATCACCGTAAACGCCGTGGCGCCGGGCGTCATCGACACCGAACTTCTGCATCAAACCCTGGGCGAAGAACGGATCGCTCAGCTTAGTGCCAGCATCCCACTTGGCTTAGGAACGCCGCGAGATGTGGGGCTAGCCGTCGCCTTTCTCTGCGGCGAAGGAGGCCGATATATCACCGGCGCCACCATTGACGTGAACGGCGGCTTGTACATGCGATAAGGCCCGCCTCCGGGATAGCTAAAATTTTCAGTATTCCCTTTCTGAGAGTTTTCGCCATGAGAGTTACCGCCATCAAGACGTTTCTCTGTCATGCGTATCGGTGCAATTGGGTGTTTGTGAAGGTGCTGACGGACGAGGGGCTGTATGGGGTGGGGGAGGCCACGCTGGAAATGCGAGAACTGACCGTCGCCCAGGCGGTGCAGGAATTGGAGCGGCAGTTGGTCGGCAAAGACCCCCGGGCAATCGAAGCCTTTTGGCATCAGGCCTATCGGGACGCCTATTGGCGGGGCGGAGCGGTGCTGATGAGCGCCTTGGCCGGGGTAGAAATGGCCCTTTGGGACATCAAAGGCAAGGCCCTTGGCGTTCCGGTCTATGAACTGTTGGGCGGGCCGGTTCGGCAAGAGGTAGATTGTTACGCCAACGGGTGGTTTGCGGGGGCGAAGACGGCCGAGCAGTTTGCGGCCAAGGCCCGGCAGGCGGTGGAGGCCGGTTTCCGGGCGTTGAAATGGGACCCGTTTGGATCGGCCTACATGAACCTGAGCCGGGAAGAATTCGCCCGGGCGATCGAATGCGTCGAGGCGGTGGCCGACGCCGTACAGGGCCGGGCCGACCTCCTCATCGAAGGCCACGGCCGGTTCAATATACCGACGGCGGTGCGGTTCGGACGTGCTCTGGAACGACTGGAACCGCTATGGTTCGAAGAACCTGTCCCGCCGGACAATTGGGATGCCCTGGCCGAGGTCAAACGCCGCATCCGTATCCCCGTGGCTGCTGGAGAACGTATGTATAGCCGATGGGACTATCGCTCCTTCCTGGCTAAAGGCTGCGCGGACTTTGTGCAGCCCGACGTAAGCCATGCCGGGGGAATCATGGAAATGAAAAAAATTGCCGCCATGGCCGAGTGCTACTATCTGCCTTTCTGTCCCCATAATCCGAGCGGGCCGGTCGCCAATGCGGCAACATTGCAACTGGCCGCCTGTATCCCCAACTTTTATCTGCTGGAGACCATGGCAAGCGATGTGCCGTACCGGACGGAAATATGCACGGAAAAGGTGCAGTTTCAAAACGGCAAAATGGCCATCCCCTCGTCGCCCGGACTAGGAATCGACCTGTGCGAAGAGGCCATCCAGGCCCATCCCTACCAACCCAGAGAACTGCGTCACTACCGAGGCGATCTAACAGAAATCCGTCCGCCGGACGCCGGGCCGTTTTGGAAATGATGAAAAATACCGAAATGTGTCCCTCCTCTGGAGAAACTATCTTTTTATGGCTTTCTAAGGCTATAGGATATCTTTGAATCCTTCTGGCTTCCGAGAAGGCTTTAAGGAGAGCGTTTGAACACTCAGTAAAAGGAAAACGCCGGCGTTGAATCGGAGATGCGATCTCCGGTGGGGTTGCAAGATATTTCTTAGTGTATTTTAGATCGGCTTTTTAATTGAATGCCGCTTCCTTAAGGGAAGCCATATCAGAAGCCGGCTTAGCATCTCCAAGTTTTTTTAAAACCCTCGTCTTTCATCTTTCCTGATTTGCCAAATCCATCAGCAATCTGGCCCCCAAAATGCGTTTCTACCCCCCTTTTGAGATGGAGGTTCCTCTGTTTGCTCCACTTGACGCTAACAATGATAGCTGAGGAGCAATCTCCCAGCAGGAGAAAGAGGCTATACTGTCTCCCCCTTCCGTCGGCTGAAGTGCCATCCCATTTGAACTTACGGTTTAGGAAGCAACATTCGGATTAGGTACTTTAGTAGACGTAAGGGCTCATCCGAATGTGTCTTGGTGTGTGGGGAGAATCCTGGACGAATGAAAGAACTCTATTTAATTGTCGTGATCAGCGGGACTCGCAATTGATAGATCGCCGTTATAACTTTGACGCTTAGCGGCGTAGGATGGATAAGCACTTCGTCTATCAAAGCGTTAGCTTTTGTCGGCAGTAGACGGCCGGGAGGTCGTCTCCCGATCCAGAGGGACGTCGAACTAGGCGAAAATGGCTGGACGTCTCGACGGGAGGCCTCTTCCCCGTTGATATAGAAAATAATCTGCTTTGTGTCGTACACTCCGGCAAAATGATACCACTTGTTGGTTTCGATTGGCACGTTTGCAGGGGATCCGTGCCACCGCCGCAGTCCGCATCCGATTTGAAACAGCGGTCGATCTCTGTCCAGCCGCAAAACAAAGCCCCGTTCGTCCGGGCCATCTAGTAAATCCTCTGTAGTTACCAAAGGGCTTTCGGGAGGGAACTCTATCGGACAAAACCAACACATAACCGTAAAGCCTTGCTCTCCAGTAAACCGCTTTGGGGATTTGACTTCGAGGCTGGCTTCCTCGTTTACATAGATGCATGAACCGACCAATCCTGGTCTTGTCATAACCCGGCCATGCGGCACCAAAACAAAATTAGGCGGCCAAACAGGACGTTTTGGTTCAAAAGATATGAGGCACCACGCTTCTTTGAGCACTTGTCGAATATCAATATCGGTGGGAACCTCCCCCAGTTCACTTAGACGGCGTTCGATTTTGGTTTGCACAATTCCTGTGGCGGGTAGCAGGTATAGGTATCCCTCGGCGGCTTCCAGTTGTTTGGCCAGTTTCGCTCGGCCTTGGGCCTTTTCACCCTGTGCCCAAAGGCGATCCGCTTCGGACAAGCGATCCTCCTTGGTCATTTCCTCTAGCGGCTCATACGTCTGGACAATCTCCCGAACAATTTCCAGTCCCAGCCGACCGTCCAGGGCCTCGACGGCCAGCCGCCGGGCAGACTGCAAGGCCGCAAACCGAACCGCCATGTCCTGCTCTTCACGAGCCGACTTCAAAATCTCCTGGGCCAGCTTGGCCTTCTCCTGGGCCGACTTGGCCTTAGCCATATCCTTGCCGAACACTTCGTCCACGAGTTTTTCCGCCCGGCTCAACTCCGCGGTTTTCGGCTGCGGATATTTTTCCCCCTCAGCCGTCTGCCCCGTCAGCCCAATCCCCAACCAGACTACCGTCCAGAGCAAAACCAGTTTCCGCATATTGGCCTCCTTCCGGAAAAGACTGGAAACTCGAACATCAGCGCATTTAAGATACCGCCGCCTTGGGTGTTCGGTCAACCCTCCAGGAGAAGGTTCGGGGGGACAAAGCGGGGTCGCCGGGCCTTGTCGGCCTTTTGCCGCCGCGGGCCAAAAAGAACCTCCCCCTCGGCGACGCCGACCTGGGTAGATACCGATGTATTCGGCCTGGATGAGCCTGTGGACGCTGGAGGGGTGTTTGGGGGGGTTTGCACGAACATTTCTCCCCCAGGGAAAGAATCGTTCTGACGCCGGAAGAGGCCATGTCCGACGCCGTTCCGAGGCGGAAGTTTTAGGCGGCTTGGCTGGGCGGGGTGGGGAGAGGTTTGCCTTTGAGTTGATAGACGTAGGCCAGCACCTCGGCCACGGCCGCGTATTTGTCTTCGGGGATCGGTTGGCCTACCTCTACCTCCCGATACAAGGCCCGGGCCAACTCTTTCCGTTCGACCACCGGGATGTCGTGCTCCCGGGCCAAACGGCGAATCCGCTCGGCAATCACGCCGGCGCCTTTGGCCGTTACGATCGGGGCCGCCATCTCTTCCGGGTCGTAGCGCAATGCGACGGCCAATTCGGTCGGGTTGGTAATGACCACATCCGCCTTCGGCACGGCACTGGAAAGCCGCTGCAAGGCCAATTGCCTCTGCACCGCCTTGCGCCGGGCGATCACATGCGGGTCCCCCTCCAGATTGCGCATTTCTTCCCGCAGTTCCTGGGTGGTCATTTTCAGGTCTTGTTCATAGCGCCACTTTTGGTACCCGTAGTCCAAGATGGCCAGGATCAGCATGGCCAGGGCGATTTTGAAAGTAGTGCTCAGGATAATTTGGGCCATGTAGCCGGCCCCTTGCAGAAGCTCCATGCCGGCCAGTCCTAAAATGGTCTCCCACTCGGCGGCCAAGGCGGCCCAGGCAATCGCTCCGATGATTACGATTTTGAACACGCCGAAGACAATCCGCAGGAGATTGGCAAAAGAAAAAATCCGCCGCATTCCCTGCAAGGGGTCGATGCGCTCTAGGTCCGGGGCAAGTTTTTGCGGCGTGAAGAGGAGGCCGGTCTGGATAAGATGAACCAAAACGCCCGCCGCCATCATCAGCCCCAGAAACGGCAACACCGCCTTGGCCAATTCCACACAGACGCCGTTCCAGCACTGAATTGCCCAGGCGGCGTCCCCTTGCAGTTCGATGGCCGACCCCCAAAGACGCTGGGCAAACCGCACCGTCCACTGAACCATCCCATCGCCCAATAGCGCCAGCAGCACTACGCCAACCACCAGAAGCAACGCGGAGCTAAAATCGTGGCTGCGGGCCACATGGCCTTCTTCTCGGGCCTTTTGCCGACGATGGTAAGTTGGTTCGTGGCTTTTTTCGCCGCCGTATTCAGGCATGGTCGGTCTTTACACTCCATTGCTTTGTGCGGCGATGGGTTGTTTCTCGTTCCGCCAGTCGAGTTCTGGATTTCCGCCTGCGCGGGAATGACAAGTGGAATGTTCGGAAGGTTTTCATCGGATGACTGGGGACGAGGCGTTTTGCAGGGCTTCCAGGAGGAAATCGACGGCCCATTCCCACTGGTCCTGGAACACCCACAAGGCCGCCCCAAAGGTCAAGGCCAATACCCCAAAGGTCAAAAGCGAATTGACGCCGAAACCTAAAAGCAAGATGTTCAGTTGGGGGACGGCCCGACCGATCAGGCCCAACAGCACCGTCGCCAACATCAGGGCGCACAAGGTCGGCAGCGCCGCCCGCATTCCCAGATGGAAACTCTGATCCAACAGCAACACCAAGGCTTTGCCGGGCGAGTCGGTCGGCAGGCCGCCCCCCGGCGGAAGGCTTTCCAGCGTATCCAACAGCGCCCCGATGATCATGCGATGACCGCCCAGCAGAACCAAACAGGCCAACGTCGCCAGGCTCAAAAGCCGCGAAAATAGGGGCACATAGGATTCCGTACTTGGGTCGAATAGGTCCGCCGCCATCAACCCACCCATCCGACCGATCGCTTCGCCGGCCGTATAGGCGCCGGATAAAAAAATGCTTACTCCCACGCCCAGAAAAAGCCCGATCAGGAGTTCTTGGGCGACGAGGATGAAAAAATCGACCAACGTCAATCCCTGCGGAATAGCCGCCCCATGAACCATAGGCCAACAGACTGCCGCCAGGGCCAGACTCATCAGACCCCGCACCTGGGCCGGGATTTCCGGCCCGCCAAAAACCGGCGCCGTAAACACCAGGCCGCTCATCCGAACAAATAGCAGCATCAACGCCAAAAACTGACCCGGCGCCAACGCCATCAGCCACTGCATCGTATTCCATCCTTCTGGTTCAACCCGCCCTGCGGAAGGAAGTAGGCAACCCAGGCTATCCCTCTGGCAGAGGACGCATCTTTTCAGGGTGTTCTTTAAGGCCCTCGTTTACAGGGGACTCAGGTGTTCTGGGATGCTGGAAATCAACTCCCTGCAGTATTCCATCATGCGGGCCAAAAGCCAAGGCAAAAGCAGGCTTACCGTTAAAAACATGGCCAGCAACTTCGGCACGAAGGAGACGCTCTGTTCCTGGACTTGGGTAAGGGCCTGGAGAAGTCCAATCACCAGACCGACCAGCATCCCGGCCAGCAACACCGGGCCGCCCATGAGCAGGGCCATCCAAATGGCTTCCCGACCCAAATCGACGACATGTTGGCTGTCCATGCGACACCTCTTCGGCAGAGGGCGAGGCAAAAGAAACTAAAGACTCTAGGAGTCGAAAAGGCAATCGGAAGATCACCTATCCATACGGCTGAAAACTTTCCAGGAGCATCCCGACCACAAGCCGCCAGCCATCCACCAGAACAAACAGGAGCAATTTCAACGGCATCGAGATCATCACCGGCGGCAGCATCAACATCCCCATCGACACCATTACGCTGGAAACGACCATGTCGATAATCATAAACGGCAAGTACAATTGGAAGCCGATCAAAAAGGCCGTCTTCAGTTCGCTGAGCATAAAGGCCGGCAGCAGCACGCCCAAGGACACCTCATCGTAACTGGTCGGTTCGGTTTGCTGGCCGGAGTATTTCAAAAATAGATACACGTCGGCTTGGTTGCCGGTCCGCTCGATCTGAAGGCTCATGAATCGCCGGATCGGTGCGATTCCTTCGTTCCAGGCTTCTTCCAGTCCGATCTGCCGTTGGGTGTAAGGGACGACAGCCCGATCGTAGGTCTCCTTCCATACCGGCGCCATGATTAGTAGGGTAACAAAGAGCGCCAGTCCGGTGATCACTTGACTAGGCGGCAAATTTTGCGCCCCAATAGCCTGCCGCAATAGCCCCAAGACCACCACAATCCGCACAAAGCACGTGGTCATGAGCAGAATGGCAGGCACTAGGCTCAGGACCGTCAAAAGCAGCAGGATTTGCAGGGCGGAGCTAAGCCCTTCAGGGCTGGTCCACTGGCGGGGCCCACCCAAAAGCGCTTGAGACCAATCGTCCGACTGTACCGCCATAGGCTGATTGGCCGGCGCCGCGGACTGGCGGGACGTGGATGCGCTGGAAAAGTTCTCCAAGCCGGAACCCCTGGAGGTGGATTCACGCTCCGCCTGGGAGGAACCGCCCGTCTGAGCGAAAGCGGCGGCGACCAGCCCGCTGCAGGCAGCCAACAAAGCCAATCCCGCCAAAAGTCGCCCCACTATCGGAACCGGTCTTCCGGGAAGATCGCCCCGGCCCTTGCGCAACCGATTCGGGAAAGGCCAGGGAATTAAAAGACGCCATTTCCCGGCGGCAACCGCCGGTTGCCGGGCGTCTTTCGGCCGGAGCGGATCGACTTGGGGTTCCACGGAACGAGAAACACCCCTAGACACGGGCCGACTCCTCTTGAAGAGATGCTTCCGCCGCAACCGAATCCTCCAAGGCTTCCGCAGACCGCCGGAACCATCGCTGGGCCGGTTTCGGATGGGCCATTTGATCCAGAATGTGACGGAACGCCCCTGGAATGCTTCCCGGCTGGCCTTGGCGACACAGGGCGGTAATGCGGGCTACCTCGTCCGGATGCTCGATTTCGGTGAGCGTTTCCGCCCCTTCCGGCGTAACAGACACCAGGAGCAATTTCGGGCCGCAGCGGAGAAGATACATCTGCTGTTTTCCCATCAGCGGCGCCCGGCCTAGTATTTCTACCACTTCCGTAGGGAGAATCTGGGCGCTGCGAGGCATCGCCCGCCGAATCGCCCAGATCAGGAGCAAAAAGACGCCCAAAACAACCGCCAAACTGCTAAGCACCGTAAGCGTCGAGGCGGCAGGATCAAAAGTGCGGCCAGAAACGCCCGAAAGCGGCGGCGACTTGGCGGTTGGCCCGAAACGAATCGGTTCTGGGCGTCCGGACGCCGATCCGGTAGAAACCGACTTTTCCTCGGTAGGACGCACAGGGCGATCCGCATCGCCGCCCGCAGGGCCGCTGGCCGATTCCGACCGCTCGGCAGAACCCGAAACTATGGAAGAGGCCGAGTTCCCCTGGAGATGTTCACTTGGAACGGGCCGACGGGTCGAGGCCTCGTCTTGCAAAGCTTGCCGGTTCGAAGAAGTATCCGTCGTCGTCGGCAAAAACCCAGAGGTTTCCGCTTCCCGCACAGCGGCGGACAATCGACGCGGATCCCCACCCGACAACCCGCTCTGCCTTGGCCAAATACCCTCGGCGGCCTGACAGAAAACGCCGGCCAGCAATGCCCCCCCCCATATCCAAAAGCACATCCACCTGGGCATCCTTGCCCTTTCTGGGTGTTCAGGTTCTTTGGGCTAAGAAAAAGTTCCGTATTCCTTTTTTAGGGAGGAATCGGGGCGACCATTTCCAGTAGAATACATCCCTTCTTTCCGGCGGTTGCCTACTTGGTTTCCGGCCCCATACCGGCCAACAATTCCGCCACCCGCACACAGAAGTTATCGTTGAGCACCAGCACCTCGCCTCGAGCAATCAAGCGGTCGTTGACATAGATATCGACGGGATCGCCGGCCAGCTTATCCAACGGGACTACGGAGCCACGCCGAAGCCGAAGTACGTCTTCTAAATACATGTGGGTCCGGCCGAGTTCGATCCGCAGATCGAGTTCGACGTCGCGGATAAGGTCCAACGTGGCCGCCTCGGTCGAAGGCGGTGCACCGGAAAACTCTTCCAGACGAAAAGCGGCGACCCCGTCAGGGACGTTCTCCACCGGCTGATCCAGAGATGCTAAGGCCTGCTGGGCCTGATGTAAAAGGTATTCCATATCCGCGGGGGCAATCTCCTGCTCGGCAGGTTGGATTTCCAGCTTGGTTTCCCGTGGAGGAGGGGATTGGGCTGGTGTAGGGGTTCGGCCTGTTTGGGCCAAAAGCCGTTCAATTTCCTCTTGACTGAGTACCTTTTCTGCGTCGGGTGCAGCGGATGGGGCAGGTTTGAAGGCGGTTGCCTTAGCCGTCCCTGCCCCACTGATCAGGGCTTCGATCTCTTTTTGGTCCAAAACCGGAGCGCCTTGGCTTTCCGCCGAGGAGGGGGACGGCGCATTGCCGGAAACGGGGGGTGCGGAAGAAGACTCTGCTCCTGGGGTAGATGGAGAAGCAGGGGCGGAACCTCCGGAACCCTTCATTCCGGCTTGGGAGAGCAGATGCTCAATTTCATCCTGACTTAGTTGGTTTTCGTCCGGCATGGGAATCCTTTCCCTTCTGTTATGCTACACCCGTTCCCCCTAAAAGTCGTAAATTACTGCTCCACGAAAGAAAAATCGCTAAAGATGACGGCCTTTAAGTACCGCTTGCCAAACATCGCGTTAGTTTTCTCTAAAATCTTCCTTTTAATCAAGCCCAAACCTGCATCGGTGAGGTCCGTAAGTTCCGCCGAACGAACAATGACGATCACTTGATCCCGGAACCGATGGATATTGGTTTGCAGCGCCTCCTGGAAGGCCTGTTGATCTTCCGTAGCCACGGTACCATACAAATGGAAGTCGATCCGTAACGTGGTATTGGAGATGGGTTGGTAGGCTGTAATCGTAAATTCTCCGAGATCTACCTCCACTTGGGGGACAGTTACGTCCGGGGCAATGGGGTCTGTGGGATTGGGGAAGGCATTTTGGGAAGTAGAAGTATTTTGGTCTGTGGACGAGGTACCGGCCGCTAGGGCGGCTGTTTCTGCTTCTCCTGGGAGGAACAGATAAACCGTCACACATTCCGCCGTCACAATCCCCGCCAGAAAAACCCCTACCAGGGCCTTTCCTAACAGGCCCATTCCCGAGGGTTTTTCGTGCCCTGTCAGAGTGCTTGTTACCTCAGGTGCAGTTGACTCGGACATAATGGGTTAAGTGTTAAAAACTAGGAAATGGAGAATCTAAGTAAAATATAGATTCTGAAGAGATTGGAG
The DNA here is from genome assembly GCA_029550925.1 of Planctomycetota bacterium. Lineage (GTDB taxonomy): Bacteria > Planctomycetota > Planctomycetia > Pirellulales > Thermoguttaceae > JANXAQ01. Next base: position 24,132 of record JAKPGL010000116.1, on the reverse strand, counting down.
ATCGGGGGCAAAAAAAGGGAAACAGGTTCTAAGAGAAAAGTAAATATGCCCTCTTTTCCCCCTACATTTAATATAGCTTATGGACAGGTGGGAAGTGCCCAATTTGGTTCTCTCGAACCTTTCCCCCTTAAACCGAGAAGCTCCCCCAAAGAGGGATTTCAGAGGTGGTAGGTCTTAAATGGCGAAATAACTAATTTTGGGGGGGTGTTTTGCTAGATTTTGAGGGAATTTCTGACTTAGGTTCCCCCATATCCGCCAGTTCGCTTAACAGATGGATTTCAACCCGGGAATTCTCTTGGAGTTTGAGAGGGTCTTCCCCCCTTTCGAGGGGTTCGTTGTCGGCTGCTACCGTCAACACAATCCGTTTCGGAGGAATCCCCAGCCGCTCCAGTTCTCCCTTGACTCGGAGGCAGCGTTCGTAGGCCAATTGCCAGTGGTCTTTGAACGGGGAGTCGGGAGGCAAGGGACGAGAAGTGGTATGGCCGCGGATTTCGATCTTTTGGGGCTTTCCCTGGAGAAAGCGGGCGATTTCTTCCAAGCGTTGGAGGTTGTCTTGGTCTATCTGGGCGGAGGTTTCCTCGAAGCGAATGCGTCCGCCCAAGGTGCGATCGCCGGAGCGGCGGATGGATTGGGCTCGGGCAAAATCGCCCACCGGCGCCCGGATGCGATCCCCGCCGTTCATGGTGTCCAACCGGCGTGCTCGTCCGGTGGCAGCCATTGCCGCCAGCTTGAGGGTCGCCTTCAGCGGTCGCACCGGCCCGGGAATAGGACTTATCATGGATCGTTCATACCCGAACTGACGCCGCAGGGACTCCAAAATCATTTGAAACTGCTCTTTATTGCGGATTTCACTCATGGAGGCCAGCATGATAAAAAAGCATAGAAGCAGCGACATCATATCGCCGTAGGTAACGACCCATTCGGGAGCACCTTTAGGGGGTTCTTCCGGAGGCAGAGGCATGGTTCAGGCCGCCTTACGGAGGTTGCCTCGTTGGCGAGGCGGAAGGAACGTACTGAGTTTCTGTTCGATGACCCGAGGGTTATCGCCCGACTGGATGCTCATCACGCCTCGGAGGATGATTTCCATCCCGAGCAATTCATGTTTGCTGAGGCTAGAAAGTTTATCGGCCATCGGCAAGGCGAAGACGTTGGCGATGATGGAGCCGTAAAATGTCGTAATCAAGGCCACCGCCATTCCAGGGCCGATGGCGTCGGGGTCTTTCATGTTGCCGAGCATGATGATCAGCCCGATCAACGTCCCAAGCATTCCAAAAGCGGGAGCATATTTTCCAAAGAGTTCGAAAAGGAGTTTGCCTTTTTGGTGTCGGGCGGCCACGGTGGCCATTTCATTGTTCAGCACGTCTTGAATGACTTCTGGCCGGGCGCCATCGACGGCCATTTGGATGCCCAGGATCAAGAAGGGGTCATGGATTTCTTCCAGTCGGGCCTCGAGGGCCAACAGGCCGTCCCGTCGGGCGGTTTCCGCCAAGGAGACAATTTGGGCGATCAAGTTCCGATGCTCTTCCAGTTTGTTTTTGAACAAGACCTTGACCACCCGAAGGAGATTGAAAAAATCTGGAACCGGCGAGGAAAGAAGCACCGCCGCAAAGGAACCGCCGACAACGACCATAATGGAAGGATAGTCAATAAAGGCCTGAATTCCTCCTCCCTGAGCCATGGACAAGCTCAACAGCAACACGCCTGCACCGCCGATTAGGCCGACGATGGTGCCAATATCCATTGTTCTGCCTCCTTGCAAGCCGCACTAAGAAGTTCTTTTGGAAACCGATGGGGCTGGGATGAGGTGTTTGGCTTGTTGATAGGCGACTGCACGACGGAGCACCTCATCGATCGTTTCGGCCACTACGATGCGTTGACCGGTCGTTAGGGTGACGAAGGTATCCGGTCGGGCTTCGACAAATTGGATCAAATCGGCGTTTAGTACAAACACCTCCCCGTCCAAACGGGTTACTTTGATCATCGGTTGTTCTCCTCGGGCGCTACGGTTGGGCCAATCCAAAGGAGGCGATGGTCCTCTGAGGGAGACAAGCCTTCGGAAGAATTCATTTTTCCAGTAAACCTCCTAGGGAACTTCTTTGGCGGATCACCGATTGATGGAAAGTAGTTCATCTAGCATCTGCTGCGAGGTGCTGATCACTCGAGTATTACTGCGGTACATGGTGGCGGCCAGGATGAGGTCCACCAGGTTGCCGCCGATGTCGGTGTTCGACAGCTCCACGGCGCCGGAGATGATCTGCCCTAGACCTTGTTCATTGGGTCTGCCCATGACCGGCAGGCCGGAGTTGACGCCCGCGGCGAAAAGGTTCTGGCCGCGCTGTTCCAGACCGGCCGGGTTGGCGAATCGGGCCAGGATGATCTGCCCCAAATCCCGCGTCACCCCGTTGGAAAACACGCCGCGAATGCAGCCGTCTTCCCCCACGATGAAACTGGTCAGTACGCCCGGCGCGGAGCCGTCCTGCCGGGAGACGGCCAAGGTGCTGGTGTCCACGGCCAGACCGGACAGTTGGCCGAAGTCCAATTGGAATTCCAACGGGGACTGAGAGGCCACTTCTCGCCGTTCGATGGAAACGGTGGAATTGGTGGCGGAGACGAAGTTGCCTTCGCCGTCGAAGGTGATCAGTCCGGTTCCCACGGCAATGTCCACGCCGGTGGCGGGTTGGTTGTCGGGCGAGTCGGCGTACCAGCGATAAACCGTGGTGGTGCTCGTTCGTGCTTCCAAGGTGGCGGTGATCCGTACGCTGATCGGGATGCCCAACGAGTCGTAGGCGATGAAGTCGGCCACCGCACTTTCGCCCCTGGCGGTTTGGGCCGATGAAAACGGCAGATTGATGTTCGACTGAATACCGCCTACTTCTAATTGCATACCAGATAGCCCGATGCTCACTGCATTGGCCGTGCCGGTGTTGCTCACGATACGGATTCTTCCGTTCTGGATCGAGCCGCCGGGGCTTTCGCCGGTAACGCCGTCGTAAAGGATCGGGTGGTCCGTATCCGGTCCAGGCGGTCGTTGGATGCCCAAGGCCTCCTCCATAAAGGTCAGCAGTTCTTGCACGGTTGTCGTATCAGTGATGGTGAACTCTTTGGTGGCCAGCGAGCGGCCGCCCTTCCGACCGGTAAATTGCAGCGTCCCCTCTTCAAACACATGGAGATAATTGGGGCCGTCCCGCCGCAACACATCGACCAGGAGCGTGTTGTACCCGATGCGCGGGCCATCTAAGTCGATGGTCGGGTTGCCTTCGATATCTTCGTCGGTAAAGTTGTCGGTCCAACCTCCGGAGAAAGTCGGCGTATCGATCCAATCTACGAAATGGAAACTGTTTTCATCGTCGGCCAGGTTGCGGTAAATCCGCACATACGACCATTCCCCGGCCGGCACGGGAATGTTGGAAATTTGGATGCGGCCATTGACAACGTTCACCGGGCCGAGGAGTTTGGTGGGTCGGCTTTCTTCCCCGGCAGGCGGGGGGCCGGGCTGCTGGGCAAAGGTAATGTAGTAGCTATAGTTGCCCGTGAGCACCGTTTCGTCCAATGGATCTCCCGGCGGGAGGGTCCCGTCGTCCACCCAGGTCGTGGTGACATTATCCGGGATTTCGGCAATGAAATAGAAGGGACCGGTGCCGGTATCATCCGTGCGGTAAATTCGCCGAGTGGTATAGTAGCCGGTGGCGTCGGTCGGGATATCGTCGATGGTAACTTGGGTATTGCCTCCCATGACGACGTCCACGCTGGCCGGCGATGGGGTGCTTTCTGTATCGAAATCGGAGCCGACCGTGCCGTTGGCGAAAACGACCCGGTAACGATACGTGCCCGCCGGATTGAGGCTTCCGCCGGCGCCGAGGGTAAAATTGGTCAGGGCCGTGGGAACTGCGGAGAAGTGGGCGTCGGTTCCGGCGGCGTCGGCGTCCGGGGCGGTGCGGGCGGCGTCGCCGAGCACTTGGGTTTGGATGATTTCGGAGGTGTCGGCCAGGTCGCCCGAGGGCGAAAGGGTGCCTTCGAGATACACGTTTTGGGTGGCCTCCGCCACGGCCGCCGCCCCCAACGGAATCACCAGCGGTTGCAATACGGTGGATTGAATCTCAAACTGGTCGTCCACCGTATAACCCAACAGCCGATTGCCGGTGATCGTAACCAATTGGCTTTCCGAATTGAGTTTGAAGATACCGTTACGGGTGTAGAGGTCTTCGCCGCTGGTGGCCTGGACAATGAAGAATCCTTGCCCCTGGATGGCCAAGTCAGTGGGACTGGAACTGATCTCGATGGTGCCCTGGGAGAAATCCGGCGTGATGCTGGCGACCATGGTACCCAGGCCGACTTGACGGGGATTCGAGCCGCCGGAATTGCTCGTCGGGGCGGCGCCCAAGCTGCGGGTTTGCAGAAACTGGGTCGCAAACGCCGCCTGGGACGCCTTGAACCCAACCGTATTCGTATTGGCTAGGTTGTTGCCCACCACGTCGATCGTGGTTTCCGCCGCCGTCAATCCGGTCAGTGCGGTGCTCAATGCCGATGCAAGACCCATCGTCTTTCCTCCTTGAAATATCCTAGAAAGATAACCTCACCTGTGGGTTTTCCTGCGACGGTAGGCGTCCGGTTTCGTAACGCCAGGAACCTTCTTCATCGCAGGGAGCGGGTATTTGCTTTGGAACCGAAAAATTATCCTTCCGCGGAAACCGCCACTTCCGTAACATTTTTCAACGGCACAATATCCGACCCGATATGGAGCTTCGTAACGCCGTCCTCAAAGGTAACACGTTCCACCTGGCCGCTGACGGGCTGGCCGTCGTCGGTCATCCCCTGGACTGTTTTTCCCAACAGACTCATGGCGCTGGCGACGTTTTGCGTCATTCCCAGCGCCTCGAAGGCGTCCACCAGTTTCATATTGGCCTGAAGCTGGTAAATCTGATTGAGCTGTTGGACCATTTCACTATTTTCCATCGGATTGAGCGGGTCCTGATTTTGAAGTTCTGCGATCAAAAGTTTCAGGAACGTATCCGCTCCCAGGTCGTTAAACAGGAGTTTGGTGTTTTCGTTGTTGTTTTCCGTCGAAGAACTGGAGGCGCCTGTTACGGCGTTGGTCGGGGCAGTGCTCATACAGAAGTCCTTCCGAAAAATTAGATCACGACGTTCAGTTTCGTACTTTCCGAAGCCGCCAGGGGATTGGCGCCGGTAGGTTTGCCGCCGGGTTCCGCAGGCCGAGATCGGTTGCTGGGCGGCGAAAAAGAGGCGTTGCGTTGTTCGGCGGCGGGATTGTCCGACTGGTGCGAAGAGCCGCCACCCGACTGGCCGCCGATTTCCACCTCGAATTGTTCAATGCGGATGTCCTGCTGGGCCAACCGCTCCCGGAGCATCGGCAGGTGTTCCAAAAGAGTGGTTCGGGCAGAGGCGTTTTCCACTTCCATGCGGGCCCGCATGGCGCCTTCCCGCACTATCAGTTCTACCCGCAACGAGCCGAGTTCCGGCGGGTGCAGACGCAATCGCACACTGCCGCCGCCGTCCTGGAGAGACTGAAAGGCCCGAGCCACCCGCTGGACAAATCGCACCCGTTGTACACCCGCTTCCTGCGAGGAACCTTCGGGACCGGCGGCGGGTTTGGCTTTGGTTGGGTTGGCGGCAGAAGAGCTGACGCCGCCTCGATCCGCCGCATGTCCGACGCCGGAGGCATTTTCGGAACCGACCGCCGAAACACTCCCAGAAACCGCAGACCTGCCCCCTCCAGCCGACGCCCCCTCGGAAACCGAAGGAGCGGCCGGCGTCGAAACGGCGACGGCTTGGGGCGTTCCGGCCAGGGGATCCAGCCCAGGAGGAATCGCTGGGCCGGAAGCATTCGGAGGCGTCTGGCTTCCCGTTGCCGTCGATTGCCCGGTCTGCTCTGATCCAGGGCTGGCCGGAGGCGAAACGATCCGGCTTTCGGAAAATGTTTCCTTCCCCGGAAGGAGATCGGCTGGGAACGGCCCAGGGACAGGCCCTTTCGGGAGGGTTCCGCTGTGCTGATGATTAGCCTCCACGGGAGGTGCAGAGGATGCCTGTTCTGTGGGCGATTGGTCTTCTGTACCGGCCGGTTCGGAAGGGATGGGGGCTTGGGCCGGGGCGACCAGCAACGGCGTCCCCTCCCCGACGGCGACCGCCGGGAAATTCTCGTCGGAAGTTTCTTCGGTCTTTGGTTCTTCCTTTGGGGAAGTCTCTTTCAGAAGAGCCGAGGCGGGCATACCCGCTGAACCTTCTTCCGCCGATCCGAAAGAATCTTCCGAAAAGCCCAGGTCGGCCAACTCCGAGGACTGGTTCTCGTCGGCTGGCTGGTGCTCTCCGGAACTCGGCGTTTGCTTTTGCCCGGTAGGCGGCGCATTGGCCGAAGGAACTTCTCGGCCCGTGGGTTCCGACGTCGGCTTCTCCGAAGCCCCAGAAGGGGGCGCGGAGGCGGCGTTGGAGGTTGGACTGGCCGAATCGGCTGGGGGCTTTTCTTCCCTTTGGGCGGCATTGGTCTGTTCCGGCGTCTGGACGGGAACCAGCGGCCCGACCGGAAGGGTTTTTTTGATCATCGGCAAGGAATCTTCTTTTGGGGGTTTTTCTTGGGCCGACTGCCCCCATTGGCTGGCTAGTTTCAATTGTTCCTCGAAAAGGCCGTTGCGTACCATTTCCAGGGCGATTCCGGGCGTAGAATTGTTTCCGAAAAACTTTTTTAAGATTTCCAGACTGTTCAAGGCGGTCATGCCTCTTCTCCTATGGGCGCGGCGTTCCGGAAGGGATTTGTTTTTGGGTTTGCTCGGCCAGATCGGCCGTCGGGTCGCCTTGGCGGAGGCGCCGGAGGACCTCGGCCAACTGGGCCGTCTCTTCGGGCGTTTTGAACTCGTTGAGGATTTTGGCCCGTTTGCTTTCCTGCATTTCGCTCAAAAGCAGCACCACTTGATCCACTTGATTGTCTTGGAGCATTCGGAGGATTTGTTGTTTGGCCTGGGCGGGTTTAAGCCGCTGGAGGATGGCGGCGGTTTGGGCGGCGCCTTCGCTTTCGGCCTCTTTGCGAAGGGCCAGCAGTTTGGTCTCGAAGTCTTCGCGTTGTTTTTCATAGCGGCGTTTTTCCTCGGCCAATTGTCGCTCTTGGGATTGGACTTGTTCGTGGAGGGTCCGGAGCATTTGCTCGCGAAGCTCGATATTTCGCAAATGGACCGCCCGTTGCTGGGCGATCTCTTCCAACGACACATGTTCCTGTAACGGCGGCGTCGATTCCGCGGGTTTTTGTTCCGATTTGGTTTCGATCCCGTAATAGACGGCCAGCATTTGGATCAGTTTCTGACGGGTCAATTTTCCCTTGGCGAACGCCAAACCGAGCAGGATGCTCTCGGCAATGCAGGTGCTTACGCACACGCAAATCACCAAGATCATCAAAACTCGTATCAGCCGACCGATCATGTCCGAGACTCCTCGTCTGCGGCGAGCAAGATTTCCTGATCGGCCCTATCGGAGGCGCTGAGGGTCTGCCGGACGCCGACTTCGTCCAGTTGGCGGATTTCCTGTTGAAGTTCTCGGCGTCGGCAACGTTCAGCCTGTTTGGCTTCCAGCCGGTCCAAAATCTTTACCTCTCGATCCGCCTGCGCCAGGGATTGGCGGCGGCGTTCGATCTCTTCGGCCAATCGCCGCCGATGATGCTCCAAAAACTGTTTTTGTCCTTCCAAAAGCAGGCTATGCAAATGGGCTTGGGTGAGTCGATCCACATCTACCGGTCCCGGTCCCGAGGCCGCCCGACACTCCTCCAACATACTCCACATGGCCCGGTCCAGGGCGGCAAGCTGTTCTTCAAACACGGCGTCCGCCCGCAGTGCCTCGCCAAGCTCTGCCCGACGCTGGTCTCGGACCGCTTCCCGGAGTTTCTTTAGCGTCGCAAGTCGAAACTTAAACCTACTCATCGGTGTTCGGATGGCTCTCGGAGCTTCTGGAAAGTTGAATCCTTGTCGTTGGGCGACCTCTCCGTGTCTTTCCCGCAAAAGCGGCGGCAGGTTATGCCCGTAAAATCGGCATGTTCGTTGTCATTACCTGTTCTGGCGGCGGTTCGTGGTGTTTTCTGTTTCCTTCTCAACTCGGCGAGGGGGCGGCGGGTCTTTGCTGGGCCGGTCGGCCTCCAGACGCCGCCGGCGCTGGGCCGCCTCCGCCGGCGCTCTTTTTACCCTGGCGCATCTGTTCGGCCCGGTCGGCCAGTTCCAATAGACTCTTCTGCGCCTCCTCGAACACACTTCGTTCTTCCATCCCTTGCCGAAGCAGCCGATGGATGTCTTCTCGAAGTTCGATGGCCGTATCCACCGTCGGGTTGCTGCCGCGCCGATACGCTCCGATGGAGATGAGGTCTTCTTGATCGCGGTAGGCGGCCAGCAGTTCCCGAATGGTATGGGCGGCTTTCAGGTGTCGGGGGGGGACCACTTCGGGCATCAGTCGGCTGAGGCTTTCCAGGACATCGACTGCCGGATAATGCCCTCGGCTAGCCAGGCTGCGGGAGAGCCAAATATGTCCGTCCAAAATTCCCCGCATGGCGTCGGCGATTGGTTCCGTCGGATCGTCTGCTTCCACCAGCACGGAATAAAACGCCGTAATGCTTCCTTCGGGCGCTCGTCCTGTCCGTTCCACCAGTCGAGGCAATAGCGCAAACACCGAAGGCGTGTAACCTCGTGTAGTGGGCGGTTCCCCGGCGGCCAAACCGATCTCCCGCTGCGCCATGGCAAACCGCGTGATGGAATCCATCAGCAATAGGACATCGGCGCCTTGGTCTCGGAAATACTCGGCCACGGCGGTTGCCGTGCTGGCGGCCTGTACCCGCACCACGGCCGGTTCATTGCTGGTGGCTACTATCACGACGCTTTTGGCCAAGCCCTGCGGTCCTAGGTCTCGTTCGATGAAGTCTTTTACCTCGCGACCTCGTTCGCCGATCAGGCCGATGACGATGACATCGGCGGCGGTGAAACGGGCCATCATTCCCAGCAGAATACTTTTGCCCACCCCGGCCCCGGAAAAGATGCCCAGCCGTTGGCCTCGGCCGCAGGTGAGCATGGCGTCGATGGCCCGGATGCCGGTAGCCAGCGGGGCGTCGATGCGAGGTCGGCTGCACGGCTCCGGCGGTTTGCGGTCGAAGGGGACGCGATCGGTCAACATCGGCTGGGGTTTACCGTCGATCGCCTCGCCATGAGCGTTGATGACCCGGCCCAATAACTCCCGCCCCACCCGGAGCCAGCGAGCCGTCCGCACCAGGCGGACCTGATTGCCGCGTCGCACGCCGCTCAGTCGGCTCAAAGGGTAAAGCAAGGTGAGCTGATCGCGAAAGCCGATCACCTCGGCCAATAGCGGCGGGCCGGTCTCGCGATGAATCTCCGCCAACGCCCCTACCGGCGCAGGAAAGTCCGCTGCCGCTGCGGTCATGCCCACCGTGCGGACCACGCTGCCGTATAAGGCGGTCGGTAAAATCTGTTCTAACAATTCGTTCTCTTGCATCCGAAGTGTTGCCTCGTGGGAAAAGGTTTTCCTGACAGTTCCACTATCGCCTCTCCCCGGCGGCGGAAGAGGCGATCATTTTACGTCAGTTCTTCTTCAATGCGTCGAAGTTGGGTCTCCAGTTGCTGGTCGATTGCGCCGAAACGGGTTTCTACCCGGCAGCCCCCGGGGCTGATCGTCGGATCGGCGACGACTTCCGCTTGTCCCAAGGGAGCAAACTCCCGGAGCACCATCTCCACCTGAGGTTGAAGGGTTTGGTAATCGGTCGGGTGGAGCAGAAGCCGAATCTGGCTGCCGCCGGCGGCCAATTCCAGGGCCTCGCGGACTAGTTGCAACGGCAGATCGGGCTGTTGGGGCAACTGGCGGCGAAGGATACGAGCGGCCATTTGGGCGGCCAGATGCACCGCCGTCTTCTCCCAATGCCGAAGCCAGGCCTGGCGGGCGTCTTGAATCTGCCCAACCGCTTGCTGCAACGCGGGGATCAACGTGGTCAGTTTCTGAGCCAATTGTTGGCGCACGGTTTCAGCCACGGCTTGTTGACCGGCCTGTCGGCCTTCGACTTCGGCGCGGCGGCGGATATCGGCGGCCTCTTTTTTGGCCTGCGCCACGATCTGCGCCGCTTCTGCCCGCACCTTTTCCAAATACCGGTTCGCTTGGCCGGCCATGTCCTCGAAATTAAACGCCACACATTGGGCCGTCTGATGGTCCCCAGCTTTGATGACTGGCATAAGGAACTACTTTACAAAAGAGGAAAATTTTTTTCTTACTTCTTTGTTATGGGCGGTTTGGATTTTTTTCTGGTTGGGCAGGCCCGAAGGCCCGCCGTTCTCCAACAGGCGCCTCCTTTACGCTGCCAAGGGCAATTCCGACCTTTTCCCTTCCCCAGGCAGGCGGATATGACCGTGGTGGGCCAATCGTTCGGCCAAGTCGGCCAACCGACGCCTCGCTTCTTCCACATCGCGAAGCCGGATCGGACCAGGATTCTGCAACCGGCTTTTCAACGCTCGCCCGTCCGTCTCCGGGACGACCTCCAGTACGCGATCCACCAACAGGGAATCTGCGCCGGTCAGGGCCAAAACAGCCACCTCGAAGTCGGCCGCGGCCATCAACCGCCGCAGCGAGGCCGCATCCAGGTCGATCAGGTCCTCGAAATCCAACCGACCAGTTCGGCTTGCGGAGAGGCGGTCCGCCAAAGCCGGGTCCAAGGCGTCCAGTTGAGCCAGGATGCGTCGGCTGGTTTGGAGATCGACCGTCTGGAGGATGCCCGTCAGAGTAGCCAGGCCGGCCACTCGACGCCGCGGGATGGATATCTCTTGAGCCAACCGAGCCCGCAGGACGGCCTCTACCTCCTGTAAAATGTCCGGCGAGGTCTCTTCTAGTTGGACCAAACGCCAGACCACCTCCTTCTGAAGGTTCGGGTCTAAACGTTGGAGCACCCCGGCTGCCTGACGGGGCGGCAAATGGGCCAACACCACTGCCACCGTCGGAGGCCGTTCACCGGCCAACGCCCGCGCCAAACTATCTACCTCCACATGGTGCAAACTGCCAAACGGGGCCCCATTGGCGGAAGGCGCCGGCAGGCGCATTTCGCCGCCCGCCCGGCGATGCTCGGCGGCGGACGCCCCCAAATCGACGCCCGTTGCCTGTTTCGGGGTGAGCACCCCTAATCGCATGAATTCGTCCAAAACCCGGCGTTCCTCCGCGGGGTTCACCTCGCCCAACTTGGTCTGGGCCTTTCGGATCAGTTCTGCTTGAGCCGGCGTCAATCGTCCCCAAAGTAACTGGGCGGCCGGCCCATCCAAAACCCGGAGCAAAATGGCCGCTTTTCGGATTCCGTCAGGCGTGCTGTTCATGGCGTCATGGTTTGGTAAAACGTTCAAAAGGGTTGTCGTTGTTTTTCTTTACCGCGGGATTACTGCGGTGTGCCGATCCAGGCCCGGAGGATGTTGGCCGCCGCTTCGGGGTCCTCGCGGACTAGGTCGGCCAATTCGTCTTTGAGCGAAGGTCCGCCGGCGGCAAAACGTGCGAACCGGGGACCTTTTTGGGCTTCCTCTTCCTCCTTTTCCGATGTCGGCAAACCGGGCAGGTTGGGCGTACTTGGCAGCGGCGGCAAACTGGCCCGGCTCAGGGATCGAATCATCCACAAGCTCATCGCCGCCAACCCCAGCATCCCCAACGTGGCCCACGAAGTCGCCAAAAACTCCCAAAACCGTTCCAGCCAACTGGGCGTGGGAATTTCCGGCCCAGGAATGTCCTGAAACTCGGTTACCGTAACCAGTTCGGTTTTATCCGCCACTCCTTCGGCGGAAGGCAATATCGCCGCCACATGGTCCCGAATCTTCTTGAGCTCTTCGTCCCGGATTTTTGCCAGTTGAGCGGCGTCGGGCGGTTTAGGGGCTTCGCCTGGGGCGGCTGGGTTCCGCTCCTCCCACACCCGGGCAAAGTAGCTCATCGGCACCCCAATGGCCGCCGTGACCCGCTTGGGCGTCAGTCCAATTTCTTCGACCATCGACCGCTGCGTGGACAGCGCATTGACCGTTTCGCTTTTGGATTGTTCTTCTTGTTCCGAAGTGCCGGTTCGGCCGGAAACGCTCGTGGGGGCGTTGGCCTTGGGTTGTTGGGCCACATAGCCGGGCCGACCTCCAGGGCCGCCGCCTTCTCGGGTTCGGCTGCTTTCGGTTTCCGAAACGCGAATTGGCACGGGTTTGGGATCGTGTTTGATGTCTTCTTTGCGGAGGATTTGCTGACGATCCAATTCGACATTGGTGGTTACAGTAATTCCCGGCACATAGGCCAACGCCTTGAGAATCTTCAGTTGCCAATCTTTTTCGTGTTCCCGTTTTCGGGCGATGTAAGGGTCGTCGGCGGCGCTGCCGCCAGAGGCCGGGTCGCCGGAGCCCGTATAGGTTTGGCCGTTCAGGTCGGCGACGGTTACATTGTCCGGCTTCATGCCGGCAAACGAGGCCGCCACCAGATGCCGGATTTTCCGCACCTGTTCCGGGTCCAGAGGCTGAGCACCCAGGGCCTTGACGGCCACGGACGCCGTTTTGACCACGCCGGCGCGCAGACCGCCCTCGGTCTGGGCGTCGAAAAGCACCGCGGCCTTCTCGATGCCCGGCAAGGAGCGGATGATCAGGGCCAGTTCCCTTTCTTTAGCCGCTATTTTGCGGCTTTCTATCTGTTTAGCCGTCAGGAACGGACTACTCGTCTCTACCGCTTTGGCCAGAAACTCGCCGAACTCCGGGGGCAGGGCGTTATGATCGACCAGAGCGGCCATGTATTTGGCCTCTTGGCCGCGGGGGATGCGTACTCGGCTGCCTTCGATCTGATAGGAACTCAGCCCGGCTTTGCCGAAGGCCGCCTCCATCGCCTTCAGGTCCGACGGCGAAAAGGACTCGCCTCCCATCAGATACGACTCGGTGGTGGAAACACGAGAGGTGAACAGATAGCCCAGACTTACCACGATCACTCCTAGCAGCACCGCCGTGGTAACCCGGGCCGCCGGCGTCATCGACAAAAACAGGTCTCGAATCTGAATCCAAGCACGGTTCAGAAAGTCCATCCGTGGCTGCTCCTACGTCCGTCCTTGTTCGAGAAGGATTCCTTTCCTACACCCTCGGGGCGATCTCTTCTAAATCCGAATGTTCTGTATTTCCTGGAACGCTTGGAGGAGTTTATTGCGGATTTGCATCATCATGCGAAAAGCCAGGTCGGCCTTTTGTACGGCGGTGAGCACTTCGGCCGGGTCGGTCTGGCCGCCCGTCATCAACTGTTCGACCGCTTGGTCCGCCTCCTGCTGCATGGCGTTGACCTGCCGAATGGAGTCCAACAGGAAGTCTTGAAAGGATCGGCTTGGCGTGGTCGAAGCGCCGGTCGAAGCGACCCGGCCTAGCTCTCCGGCGGAAAAGTTCACGCCATAAATCGGGTCCATAGTTTCCTGGTCCTTTTAAGTCTCCGTGGGGTCAGGGAAAAGGAGTTCTCCCCTACCAGGCTGAAGGTTTCCTTTTCAGGCGATGATTCGTAACGTCTGATGTTGCAGGTCTTTGGCGATTTCGATGGCGCCCAGGTTGGCCTCATACGCTCGGGCCGCCTCCAAGGCGTCGGTCATCTCGGTCATCATATTGATATTGGGATAGGCCACGTATCCGGTCATAGGGCCTTCTCGAACGGCGTCCGGATGGCCTGGCTGGTATTTCCAGAGAGGTTCTTTTTGCTCCTCCTCCACCGAGGCCACCCGAACCCCCGGCGTCCCTGGCGAGCCGATCTCCTCGGCGGTCTGGAAAATCACAAACCGCGGCTGATACGGCGTCGGTTCACCTTCCTCATTGTGGGTGGTCGAGATGTTGGCCAGATTGCTCGTAATCGCATGAAGCCGAATCCGTTGCGCCACTAAGGCGCTGGTGCTAACATCCAAACTATTCCACATCGCCGCACCTTTCTGCCGAAACGTGTTTCGTTTCCGAATGTTATTCTTGTTTCCGAATGTCATTCCTGCGTAGGCAGGAATCCAGGTTCTCCTCACCCGGCCAGGCTTTCCGCCTGGCCGGCCTCTCCCGCGAGGGGAGAGGCGATCACCGTCGCGCCTTACGTCCTTTCGTTAATGGCCGCACGGAGCAGGTTGAACTGATGCGTCATCAGGCTGACGGCCATGTTGTGTTGCATTTGGTTTTTGAGCATTTCGCTCACTTGATATTCCAGACCCTTCGTGCCGTCGTCGTGGTAGAGGATCGTTTCGGGCAGGTCTTCCAACTCCACCGGTTCCAGCCGGCGGGACGGCAAAGTCGTTTCCGGTTCTCCGGGCGAGCGGAACGCCGGCGGCTCATCCCGTTGCCGAATGGCCTCGGCCAATTGCCGCTGGAATTCGCTGACCGGCAGGTCGCGGGCGCGGTAGCCCGGCACATCTAGGTTGGCGATGTTGCTGGCCAACACCTGATGCCGCGCCTGCGTGAAACTGACCACCTGCTGAAGCACCGGCAACGTGGTGGCGTTAAACAGGCTTTCGTACATGGCCGATCCTCTCGCCCGGAACGTTTTTCCCCTTTTTTGCCTAACTTTCCTGCCGTCCTGTATTTTACCCCTTTTATCTAGCAGCGGACTTTTAAGGTATTTGTAGTCGTCCTGTGTTTTTGCAACTGGCGTGCCAAGTCTGGATTACTCCAATACAAACCTTCTGTTTCCGAAAAACTGCCCGCGGAAAGCGGTCATCTCTTTTTCATTTCCGGGATCGCCGCGGGTCGCCCATTTTTCCTAACTCCCCAAAATGTTTGCCTATAGTGCAATCCCCTTGTTCTTCCATCGCGGCGACGAACCGCCTAGGAAACGCTCGGAGGAAAATTTTTAGTTTTGGAGAAGAACTGCTCCTTTGGATAGGCAACTGGCAGATTTCGCCGAACCGGATGCGCAAAATTTGCCGGTCTCCGACAAGTCCTTTCTTACTTACGACTCTGGTTACGACGCCTTTCGGTAGCTCTTTTCCCGAGGGGCGTATCCGTACTGACGCAGTTTGCTGGTCAGGGTACGCAGACCGATGCCGAGGGCCTGGGCGGTCTTGGCCCGGTGGCCGCCAAAGTGTTGCAAGGTGGCTTCGATCAGACGGCGTTCCATTTCCTGGAGGCTCAGGCCGACGGGGACGCTCGGCGGAGGGAAAGCGACGCCGTCCTTTTCCGGCGGCGCGATCAGCCAGCGCCGGATTTCGTCGGCCGTAACGGTCTGGCCGGTATAAAGGACGCTGGCCCGGGTGATGATATTTTCCAATTCCCGCACATTGCCCGGCCAATGGTAGTGGAGCATCAGGTCCAAGGCGTCTGGGGCGATTTGGCAGGGCGGCTGGCCCAATCGGCGAGCCATCCGGTGCAAAAAGTGGTCCACCAGCACCGGCACGTCTTCTCGCCGCTCGCGGAGCGGCGGGGTGTGGATCGGCACCACGTTGAGCCGATAATACAGGTCCTCGCGGAATCGTCCCTCGGCGGTTTCCTGCTGAAGGTTTCGGTTTGTGGTGGCCAGCACGCGCACATCGACGTATATGGTTTTGCTCGATCCCACCCGTTCGAAACATCGTTCCTGTAACACCCGAAGCAGTTTTGCCTGCAAAGGCAAGTCGATTTCGGTAACCTCGTCCAAAAGCAGGGTGCCGCTGTTCGCCAGTTCGAATCGGCCTATCCGAGCGGCGTCCGCTCCCGTAAAGGCCCCCTTCTCATGGCCGAACAGTTCGCTTTCCATCAATTGCGCCGATAGCGCCGGGCAATTGACGCTGACGAAGGGGCCTTCTTTGCGTCGGCTGGCCGCATGGATGGCCCGGGCCACCAGTTCCTTGCCGGCGCCGCTTTCGCCGGTGATCAGCACGGTTTCCGATGTAGGAGCTACCTGAGCGATCTTTGCCCGCAGCATCTGCATCTGGGGGCTTACGCCCACCATGACCGGCGGGTCGATCGGGCCGCCCGGCGCTGCGCCGATCAAACCGCCTTCCAAAACGCGCCGATGGAAAATGGCCTTGGAGACCATCTGTTCCAGGCGGTCCACGTCGAACGGCTTTTCGATGTAATCGAAGGCCCCGTGACGCATCGCTTCCACCGCCGAGGCCACCGTCCCATAGGCGGTTACCATGACCACCTGGGCCGGATACCGCCGGGCCTCCAGGTGCAGGATCAATTCCAATCCGTTCATGCCCGGCATTTTCAGATCGGTTACGATGCAGTCGTAGGCCCGCCGCTCGATCTGTTGCAAGGCTTCCGCGGCGCTGGAGCAGGAATCGACCGTATGCCCGGCTTGGCGAAGAATATCGACCATCGACTGCCGGGACTGGGGATGATCGTCCACCACCAAGACCATGCCGGGGCAAGCCTCCAAGGAAACGGCGGAAGCGATTTTCAGCCCTTCCGAAGCCTTTGCTCCGGCAGAAGCACCTTTTGTCGCTGCAATCCCATGCGAGAGTTTCAAGCAGTTCATGCCGCCGCCTCCTGAAGGGAAAGATTCTCTGCATAGGGGATTCTCAAGGTCACGGCGGCGCCGCCGTCGGGGCAATTCATCAGCAGCACTTCGCCGCCGTGGGCTTCGGCGATTCGGCTGACGATGGCCAGTCCCAGGCCGGTGCCCCCCGGTTTAGTAGTATAAAAAGGTTCCATTGCCCGACGTTTGGCTTCGTCGGAAAGTCCAGGACCCGAGTCGGCTACCTCGAGTTCGATCGCTTCTGGGCCGGCCGCTGAGGTGATGGAGAGCAGGCCGCCTTCGGGCATGGCGTCCAGGGCGTTTAGCACCAGGTTCATCACCGCCCGACGGATCATCTCCTGATCGGCGACCAGGAGCTGGTCGCCGGGTATGTCCAGTTCGCATCGGATGTTCTGCGCATGGAGCTGGGGGGCCAGGTCGCTGAGGATTTGCTCGATCAGCCGACGCAGCAAAAACGGCCGACGTTGCGGGTCCCGATCGGCGCTAAAATGCAACAGATCGGTAACTGCACTTTGCAAGGCCCGCAACCCGGCCTGAAGTTTATCGAGCATGTCCAGCCCTGTGGGGTCGTCGGCCAATCGCCGCCGCAGCAAACTCAAATACAAGGTAACCGGCATCAAACTGTTCCGGACCTCATGGGCGATATGCGAGGCCATCTGGCCGATCAGGGCCAGCCGCTCCTTGCGGGCCAGTTCTCGATTCTTGGCCGCCAGCTCTTCCGTAAGCCGTTGCACCTCTTCCTGCAACGCTTCGTGGGTCTTTTCCAATCGCACGGTGGCTTCATGCCAGGCGGCCAACACAGTTTCCAGATCGGCCCTAGGCCCTGGCAGAACCAACGGCGGCAAATTTCCTGCTTCTGTCATGGGAAAACCCTCGCTGGTTTCATCGCCTTGTTGTTGACAGGGATGCGTGTTTGATAGGGAAAACATTATTCTCCAGAAACTAGGTCCAGGTGGTTTTGAGGGTAGGCTTCTGCAGTGCGATAGGCGGCCAACATCTGACCGCTGGTACACAGATTTCTCAACTGGGCGGCCGTCTCCTCCCGACGCTGAAGGAGCGCCGCCTCGCAACGTTTCTCCCTCTGGAGGATGTCGGCCAACAGGTGTTGACAGGTTTCCAGATGGGCGGCGGTTTGTTCCCGCAATTGCTCTGTTCGCCAGGAGCGCGCTGCCGGGTCTTGCTCTCGAAACGGCGCCAAACATCGTTCCACCGCCTGCAACTGATCGAGCAGTTTTTGCTTAACCGTCAACGCCTCCAGCAGGGCCGTCATCTCGTTTCGCTCGACCATTTCCTCTTGGCGAACGACCAACTCCTGTACGCTCTGGAGGAGTTGGCGTTTTTGGGCGACCAACTCCGCCAGCCGATCCGTGTCTAACGTCATAGGAAATGTTCTCGTCATGGAAAGGTTTCTTTTCTGTGGAATGGCGATCCTAGGACTAAGACCCAGGGGTTTCTAACTCGGCCAATTGGCGATCCAACAGTCGGACCCATTCGGCGCGGGCGAAGGGGGTGGTTTTGGTAAAGGCCGGGTCGTCCGGCAATCGGTTCAATACAAGTTGGGCTTGTCGGAGCATTTGGCGGGCACGCTCCGGCTGGCCCAATTCTCGATACACGCCGGCCATCTGAAAATACGCCATCAGGGCGACCGGCTCGCTCTGGAATCGGTTGGCCACGGCGGTATAGGCCTCCAGCGCCGCCGTATGATCGCCTAACCGAACGGCCGACTCGCCCATGCCGAACAGGGTATTTCGCAGAAGCACCTTCTCCCACGGGGTCAAGGGCCGATTGATCTGCGTTCGGCTTAGGATATTTAAAAGTTCTCTATATTGAGCCAGGGCCTTTTGGAATGCGGTTTGGCTTTCTTGCATACGACTGAGCCGAATATGCCGAACCTGAGAGGCCGACAATTGTTCTCGCAACTGGAGTCCGATCCGTCGGTAACTGTCGGCCAGTAGATACCGGGCTTCTAGGGCTTCCGGATCGTTGGGATACCGCTGGAGGGCTTCTTCGAGCAGGGGGACGGCCTTTTGGTAGTCGGCTTCCAGATGCCGCAGTCGGCCCATCGCAAACAACGTCTGCCGCCATTCCACACTCGAAGGGGCCAGCCGACCGTCCAGATTGGCCTGGAGCATTTGGGCGGCCTTATCCGGCTCGGCTTTTTCCACGAAGGCGCGGGCGGCCAAGAGCCGGGCCTGAAACGCCGCCACATCCCGCGGATGGAAATCGATGCAATCCGTCAGGTTTTCCATCGCTTCGTCGATCCGATTCAGCGCCAGGAGGGCTTCTCCCAGACGGGCCAAGGCGGCGCCTCGGCGCGCCCGGCTTTCGTTCTTCAAGTATTCTTGGAGCACCAACACGGCGTGGGGATAATCTTGCCCGGCCATGTAATTCTCTGCGCTCTGCCAGAGCAGGTCCGTATAGCGGCGGGTTTCTTTTTCTAGCTCGGCCAGTTGTTGGTACGCCCAGCCTGCCTGACGGAATAGTTTCCGGGCATGTCGCTCTTGTTGGGTCCGTTGGGGATAGGGAAGCGATTCCGCTTTGGCGGCTTCGGCACGGGCCCACTGCTCCAACGTCTCGGCCACAAGCCGGGTCTTTGCCTCCGGAGAAAACAAGGGGGCAAACGTCTCGGCCAACGCAAAGGCCGTCGCAAAGTCGGCCCGACCGAGGTAGTCCTGATGCGCTTTCAAACACCGAGTTCGGATATCTTCCAGACTCAGCCAGGGATTATGAAAGCTCTTCGGAAGGCCGACGGCTTGGACGGCCCGGCGGTAAGCGGCCAGTACCTCCTGAGGGTCCCGGAGTTGACGGACCAGTTCAGCCTCTTGCCAAGCAGCGGCCGTGGCTTCGGGGGTGTCGGGAAAGGCGGCCCGAACCCGCTCCAAATGCAACGCCGCCGCCTTCAGATCGCCCATCTCCTCCAGACAAAGCCCAATATGATACTGCGCCCGCCGCATCGCCCACAGGCCGATCGACTCGTCCGTCTGGGCTTGCCGAAACAATTGGATCGCCTCTTGGTACTTCTGCTGGGCGGCGGCTGCATCCCCTTTGGTTCGAGCTGCCCGCGCTTCTGCCAAAACCATTTGCCCTTCGATCCATTTCCGTCCTGCTTTTAGGGCAGGATCGGCTGGCAAGCCGGCCAACGTCTTCCGACATCCCTCCAGGTCGCCCAATCGGAATTGCAAGTCTGCTTGCCGAAGGATTCCCTGGTGCTTTCGGATTTGCGGCAGCCAGCGATCGGCCAAGTACGCCGTGTTGTACTGGAGGGCTTCTTTCAGCAGAGGCGGGACCGCTTCGGCGCAGGCTTGGACCAGCATGTCGTGTAACAGGGTCTTCCGCTGGGGATTGGCCGGAAGAGCCTCTTTCAGCACCGGACGGGCCGCCACCCACTGACCGCTGTGGAAAAGACTTTCGGCCAACAGGAAAAGCCCTTCCGCCCGACGGCCGGTCGGAAACCCCCGTACTCGGGCTTCTTCTAAATAGGCAGCGGCGACTAAGTATTGGGATTTGCGTTCCTTTTCCGGAAGTTCTCGGGCTTCATAGGCGGTTACCGCGCCGAGAATAAACACCGGACCACCCAAGTCCGCCTCCGGCAGATCGCTTCGGAGGGCCAACTTTTCCGCCAAATACCTCGCTTCGGGATACGCCCCTTGATCCAACACTGCTAGGGCCATTTCCAAAGTAATCGGCGGCGGTTCCCGGGAAGAACGGATAATGAGAATCACTATTCCCGTCGTCAGAAGGCTAACGACGAGAAATCCTCCCACCAACAGAGTGATCAGCCGACGCCGACTGGCGGCGGCCCATTGAGCAAAACGTCTCGGCCAGCCGACCGGGGCGGCCTTTTGCGCCGACGAAGGTTGGGCCCCTTCGGGAGCGGCGGCCTGGTCCTCAGCGCCCTTGGCAGGTTCCGGCTGTTCCCCGCCCGACGCACCGGGAGGTTGGGCCGGCCCCCCTCGGGGCTGCGACGGCTCCTTTTCCGAAGAAGCCGGTTTACCAACCACTTTAGACGGCGTCGCTGCCATCCGCGCCTCCCGACCTACAAACCCTTGTAGCACCGTCTGTTACACGGTAACGTCTTCTGCCCAGAGGTAGTCAAACCCCTGGAACAGAGGGGATTACAACACCGTATCTCACCCAATCCCGGACGCCCTCTCTGCCGCCGCGACCGGCGCGCAAAAGATGAGTCGTTCGTTGCGCCCGGAAAAGGGACTCCATCCCTTCGAGGAAAAGGCAGCGACCTTGTACCTAAAAAGAAAGCCGGATGTCAATAGACGTTCCGGCTAAGGAAGATGTTCCGGCACGCGATTATTTGTGGGGGGAAGAGACCCCCTGAGTGATTCGCTCCATCAGCCAGCGATCCACGTCTCTAAGCATGGGCAGCGAAAGATGCCAGCCGGCCGGATACTCCCGGAGCATAATTCCGGAAAGACCAGCTCGATGGAGAAGCCGTAAGTTTTCGCAAACTAGAGAACTTGGGTAAGATGGGGATTGTCGGGCAACGGCTACCAATACCTCCAAATGCTTCAGATCCGAAAAACGCCTTAAAAAAGGTTCCCCCCTGGGCAAAGGCCCCCCCAAAGAAATCACCCCGGCGAAATAACTGGGCTGTTGCAGGGCGATCCGAAAGGCCATCGTGCCGCCGCTTCGGGAACCGGCTAAAAAGATCCGGCCTGGATGCACATGTCGTTTGCGGGAAGCAAGTTCAATGGCCCGAAAGACCCGTTCGGTCGCCTCTGCAATCGAATCCGCGTTCGCAGGCCAGTCATAGCGGAGTTTTTCTCGATGCAACCCTGGGGCTTTTCTGTCGGCGCCGTTTTCCCTCGCTATCCCCCGGACCCCAATGGCCACATAGTTTCGGCAACTGATCTGGGGCATGATCCGGATCAGTTGTCGTTCATCCGTTCCTGGTCCATGAAGCCAAACCAGAAGCGGATAGGCATACCCCGGTTCATAGTGCAACGGGGTAAAAAGCAGATGGGGGAGCGTTTCGGCAGCAGACTTTTTCTGGAAAAACCAATCCCCCTGCAGACGCCTCGGTTGGTTCAGCGGAATCTCCACTGAACGCCGTTCAACTGGCTTAAAAGGGTTCATAAGAAAAAATCTTAGGAAGAGAAAACGATTTTTGTCCCTCGTCCCCGTTGGGAGCAAAGTCGCTCGGAGGCGCCGCCTCGGACGACTTCACTTCTGGAATGACTAAAACTTTACCCCAAGCCCCGGGATCTGTCAACCGAATCCTCCTCGAGAAACTTTTTGCTGGGGAGAACAGCTCGGGCTGCACATCCCCAAACACTGCTAGCACTGCTAGCACCTGGTTTCGCCTTTCCCCTCCGCATCTTCCAACCGCCCCTATTCGATCTGTCGGGAACCGATCAGCCGTCCCATCGTCTCCACCAGGTTCCGAACCGCCTCTACACTACGGCGGAACGCCTCCTGTTCGGCGGTCGTAAGTTCCAGTTGGACGATCCGTTCTACTCCCTTGGCGCCCAGCACCACCGGCACCCCCACAAACAGACCGCCCACTCCATATTCCTTATCGCAGTACGCTGCGCAGGGAAGCACACGCTTTTTGTCTCGGACAATGGCTTCGACCATCTGGGCCGCGGCCGCCGCCGGGGCGTAATAGGCGCTGCCGGTCTTGAGCAGGCCCACAATCTCCGCCCCGCCGTCCCGGGTCCGCTGGATGATCTTTTCGAGCCGATCTGCCGGAAGAAGTTGCCGAATCGGAATGCCGCTCACCGAAGTGCAACTCACCAGCGGAACCATCGTGTCCCCATGACCACCCAAAAGCATGGCCGACACGTCTTCCACGCTTACGCCCAATTCCATCGCCAAAAAAGTTCGGAACCTGGCCGCATCCAACACGCCGGCCTGCCCCACCACCCGATGCGGCGGAAAACCTGTTACCTCCCAGACCCGATAGGTCATCGCATCCAACGGGTTGCTCACCACAATGACCACGGCGTCCGGGCTGGTGCGTCGAACCTGCTCGGCCACGGAACCGACAATCTGGGCGTTGACCGCGAGCAGATCATCCCGACTCATGCCTGGTTTGCGAGCCACACCGGCCGTAATGACCACCACGTCGCTATCGGCGGTGTCGTCATAAGAATTTGTCCCTTGCAGTTGGCCGTCGAAGCCGACGATCGGCCCGGCCTGTGCAAGGTCCAGGGCCTTCCCTTTGGGCATCCCTTCGGTCTGGGGTAGGTCTAGGAGCACAATATCGCCCAGCTCGGCGGCGGCGCACCACAGGGCCGTGGTCGCCCCCACGTTGCCGGCGCCAATAATGCTCACTTTTGCTCGTCGCACGGGGTTCTCCTTCAACGAAGTGGAACATGGAGCAATTCTATAGAACAACATTGTACGGGATTCCTGTTTGGGCGACGAGGGGGTTCGTCATGGGACATCCATCTTCCCGGTTTGGTTTCCAGGCGCCCTTCGCTGGTAGCGAAGCGGCGAACAGGGTGCTATGATAGAGGGCAAAGGACGAGGGGAGTCCTTGGCGGTTTGGAAAACCAAGGGCGTTCTGCTCTCCGGCGCGCGGAAGAAATGGAACCGCGAATTTCCTATCGGTCTGTTTTTCCATGAGGAGACGCTGCGATGAAGCCTGTTGGCAGAATGGTGTTGGGAGCGTTGTGGCTTGTTGGAATGGCGGGGAGTGTTTTTGCCGCCGAACCGGCCGGGCAACCGGCGGAGAAGAAAATCCGGGTGCTGGTAACCTACGGCGGCCACGGATTCGATGAAAAAGAGTTCTGGGCCATGTTCGATGCCATGCCGGACGTGGTCTGGGACAAAGCAGAACTACCCAAACAGGCCGACCTGCTTCAACCGGGCCTGGAAAAGAAGTACGACGTGGTGGTGATGTATGACATGTGCCAAAAGCTCACCCCTGCGCAGCGTCAGGCGTTTGCGGACCTGGCGAAGCAGGGGATCGGCCTGATTTCGCTTCATCACAATTTGGCCGCCCATTTCGAGTGGGATGAGTTCCGCAAAATCGTCGGCGGCCGGTTCCTCCTGCGAGATTACCAGATCGACGGCAAAGAGTATAAACAATCCCAGGCCGTCCACGGCCAAACCATCCGGGTCCTAGTGGCCGACAAAAAACACCCCATCACCCGAGGCGTCGAAGATTTCGACATTAAAGACGAGACCTATGGGCCGTTCTACACCGCCGAGGGCGTCCACGTATTGCTTCGGACAGAACATCCGAAGAACAATCCTGTGATTGCCTGGACCTGGAGTTACGGGAAGAGTCCGGTCTTTTACCTGATGCTCGGCCACGACCGGTTTGCTTATGAGAATCCGGCGTTTCGGAAGTTACTGGCCCAGGGTATCCGCTGGGCGGCGGCGGAACGGGAAGCCAAAAAATAACCTGAATTCCAACCTGATCGCTCATCTAGCAGCGGCAAGGGATCGCCTGTTGCTATTTGGCGTGTGACGCCGGCCCCAGGTGTTCTTTGAGCGGCTCCCGGCTCAGGTTGTCTTTTGAGCTTCTTCCGCCAGAACGAGGGTTGGCCGAAGACCGGGTGGGCGAGGAGTTGGATTTCTGCGTGCGCAGAGAGGATAGGGTTTATCGCTCGGCTAAAGCGCTACCGGCCGGGCAAAAACAAGGCCTGAAGGGTGTGGACGGCTTGTTGGTAGAGCCAGATCATGCCCAGGGTTCCGGCGGCGGCAAAGACCACGGCCAACAGGTAGGCGAAATTG
>JAKPGL010000073.1 GCA_029550925.1 Planctomycetota bacterium | reverse complement strand
CCGACCGATCGTACAGGAAACCGTCGCCAACCTGTTCCGACTGGGACCGGTTCACGCCCTGACCGGTCCGATCGCCCGCGGCGATGTCTCGGTGGTCGAGCGAGAAATCAACGCCCTGGACGCATGGGTCCCAGAGTACGGACGGCTGTATCGGGCGTTAGGTCGAATAGCCTGGCAATTGGCCCAATCGGCCGGCCATGCCGCCCCAGAATCCCTCCAGAAAATCCGCTCGTTGCTCGAAACGGATGGATAGGCGTCGCCCGCCGGCCTCTCTGCGTGGAAAAATTCTTTCCTGAGCGCCGACTTTATACGCCTTCCAACAGGGGAAGCAGTTCCAGGGGATGGTTCAGGAGCCGTTGGGCCCCGTGGGCCAGCAATTCCTCGGCGGTGCGGAAACCCCACAAAGCCCCGACGGCGAACATCCCGGCTGCTTGGGCGGTCTGCATATCGGTTTTCGTATCGCCCAGATAAACAGTTGCTTCCGGCGGGGTTCCCAACGCCTCGGCCATCTGGAGTGCTCCGGTAGGGTCTGGCTTTCGGGGCTGGCCCGGACGATCGCCTTGCACCATGCGGAACGGCCAGCGGCTCAGAAACCGCCGCACGCATTGTTGGGTAAATTCATCTGGTTTATTCGACAGGACGGCCATCGGGATTTGCTGGGCG
This sequence comes from Planctomycetota bacterium, assembly GCA_029550925.1. GTDB lineage: Bacteria > Planctomycetota > Planctomycetia > Pirellulales > Thermoguttaceae > JANXAQ01. The sequence goes on along the minus strand of JAKPGL010000073.1, from coordinate 45,112 downwards.
GTCAACGTCTCCAAAAGCTCTGGGATGCCGGGGTACGGCTGGGTGGAGTGCGTCCAGCGCCGGCCATATTCCTCTCGAAATAATTGGCCGAATTGCTGGAGCATCCCCGGTTCGTGCTGCTCAGCCGGCATGATCCGGCGCGCCAGGTTCTCCACCCCGTCGCCAATGAAATTCCGATACGCCTCCACCGGCCAGCCAGGCAACCCAAGCCGGTCTAATGCCGCATTAGCCGACTCGGCTATGTCGCCCAACGTGTCCAGCAATGTACCGTCCAGATCAAAAAGAACCGCGCGAAAGTGTTTCCTCATATCGTTGTAGTCTCTTGCCTTATTTTCCAGGATCACAGGATGGGATTTGTTTTTTAGAAAAGATATTTCGCAAGATAGGCCCCGGAAGGGTTTCGTGCAACACAAGCCACCCGGCAAACACCGCCGCTCCCAGCGGCAGCAAGGCAGTCCCCCAAGGAGTGATCTTCAGCACAAGCCGTTCAAAGGCGCCCATACTGAATAGAGTGATCAACCCCCATGCACCGACCGCCCACACCCGATACCGGCCGGACTGAAAACTGGCCAGCACCGCCCAGGAGGACATCGGAGCAATCAAGATGTACGTAAGTCGTTCCGTGCCGGGGCCGAAAAGCAATTGCCAGCTTGCCCAGGCGCCCAACAGCGACATCGCCATCCGATCTAAACCCTCGGCGGAATCCCCGCCAGAAAGAAACCGTTGACTCGAGCTTTGGGCGCAGAGGGCAAGGCGTTCGGCGGCGAACTGTTCGTCCGAATGAAAATCGGGTTGAACAGAGGAAGGGTTTCCCTCCGCAGTCTCTGGGCGAATCTGGCGCCGTTGCCACAGGCACCACGCCAACACCGCCAAAGCAGTTTCGCATTGGACCAGTTCATAAACGTCCTTGGGTACGGGGAATCGGATCAACTCCCAGATGGTCCAGGCGTCTCGATAGCCGCCCCATCGGTAAATCTCGGTGCTATGGAGCATCCGGAACCACTCCCCGTATTGCCAGAGGACGGTCTCCGGTGGACGGGTCAAAAACGGAATGGCCGACCAAAAAACAATCGAGACCAATATCCGGAGCCCCAATCGCCTCGGCCAACAAGCGCCGGCCAACAAGGCCAAGGCCCACGGCCAAACCTTGATGAACCCGCCGCCGGTAAGCAACAAGGCGGCCGTCCACCACCATCCCCGACGAATCGCCAACATGGCGCCAATGGCCCCGGCCAATATCAAGCTGTTGCTTTGCCCAGCCCACAAACTCCGCGCCGATCCCGCCAAGGTCAATATCAACCAAATCGCTTCCCGCTCCGGATGGTCGAGGCCGGGAAACACTTCCCCAGCAGCCCAATGCAACACAAAAAAGAGCATCCCCACATTCAACCCGACCCATAAAACCCCGCCCAACCAGTCTGGCAATAGACCAAACGGCGTCATCAATACGGCAAAGGTAGGACTATATCGAAACAGGTCCAGGTCCGGTGTGGGTTCATAGAGAGAAATGTCCTGCCACCAATTTCTGGCCCCCTCGGCAAACACCGGATAGACGGTATGCGCCGTGGGTTGGACCAAAACTTTGACGGCCGCTGCTACCGTAAAGCCGACCCATACGCCCACTGCCCACTGTTGCCAACTCGGTTTTCGCTTTGCCAGCAGTGGAAGCCTCATCAAAGAAAGATTTCCCTAAAAAACAACAATAGTCTTGCCCCCGCTTGGAACCCGCTCTGTTGGAGTGGATTCCTCCGTCAGACCGACTTTGAGCACCGTCTCCAAGACGGCGCCGCCGGGAGGTCATCTTCTCAAGGCGTTTTACCCGCAAAACGGCCCTTTGAGAAGTGCCTCTGGCGCCGACAAAACCAGAGTCCGCCAGTCTGGAAACAGGCCGAGAAAAGAGCACATTCCTGCTACAACAGCTCCAACACCCAGGCAGAGGCTTCCCAATCCCGCCGAAAAGACGCAACGCGAATTACGTTACTACCTGGGGCCGAAAGAATTGATAGTAGGCACGGGAAGAATCTCGATGTACCACCAGCATATAAAGCAGCCCGTTTTCCTGCCAGGCTGCCGCACAGTACCCTCCGGTCCGTGCGGTCTGGTCGTATCGAGGAGGTTCTGTAAATAGTCCTTCTTCCACCGCGACAGCGCCGGCCTGATGTAACGGTACTACATAGAGAGTGGCCCGGACGCCTTCCGAACTGTGCAGATCATAGGCCAGGCCTTCTCGGCCCAATAGGCCGGAGACCTTCCGGACCCGTATTTCCCCTTGGAACCAAATGGCCCGGCTAAAGGCCAGTGGACCAACCCCCGGTTGGCCTTCCCACCGTTGACCGGAACCGAACACTCCTTCTGCTTCCCCCATGGCAAACTGGAGGGCCTCCGCCTGAATCTGAGCGGGAGAAAACGGAGGCGGGGAATCGGCAGGCCAGAAAACCACTAGCAAACCCGCCGCGGCAGCCGCTCCTACCAACCCCCAAGCCAAAACCCATCGGCGAGGTTTCTTCCCTCCAGAGATGGAACCGGACGTTCGTACCGATACTTCTTCAGCCGCCGCATATCCTTTATTTTCTCTTTCTTGCCCAGATTGCCCAGCTTCAGGTTCTCCTTCCTCTCTTCCCGGAGATCGAATCGCTTCCTTAACCCCCTCTTCAGAGGCATCCGTAAAATCAGCCTGGGCTGGTACCCCACCGGCCAAGCCCTCGGCAGCCAGGTTCTCCACTGCCAAACTGATCTCTTCCAACGAGCCAATCGCGGCTGTTTCCGCTTGCTGTTGGCTCGACAGAGCGGTTCGGAGTGTTTCCAGAATCCGGTCGCCTAAACCGTCAGGGACGGCCACGTCGGCAAAGGCTGCTCCTATCTGCCGATCGACCGTCTGCGACCACTGATACCGGAATGCCAGGGTGGTATCCTCACCCAGGGCGTCGGCCAAAAATGCCAGCCCTGGATCGGCCAAATCTCGGCCCCCCGGCCGACAGGCTTCGATCGCTTCATAAAAGGGCTGTTTGTCCGGCACAGAGGCCATGCGAAGTCCTCGAAAAAAGGCTCGGCTTATTCATCTTGTCTTTCCTTCGAGTGGCCCCTTGGCACTGCCTCCCCCCAAGGAAAGGTTCCTCAGGGGAGGCATTGGGGAATCCTTCTATTTTACTGGGGAGTAAAATTACCGCTCTAGAGCAATTTTGGGAAACAATTCTTCCGTTTTATGCTTTTCTTTCGGTTTTTCCCTTTTGGCTATCCCGACTGGGTTTACGCTCCTTAGGGACGTACAGGAAGTTTCTTTTCTAACGGAGTCGGTACCCTGGAGGGATGCTCTGGTGGAGAGGCCGGCACTTGCTGGGCCCAATGCGGGAACAGTTGTCCCCGCAGACGCGCCTTGGCACGCGCCAGCCGACTCATCACCGTCCCTATGGGTATCTGCAAACTTTCGGCAATCTCCCGATAGGAGAGGTTTTCAAAGTAAAACATGCCCAGAATCATTCGATCCTGCGGCGACAATCGGTCCAGAGCATATTGGAGTTGTTCTGGATCAATCGCCGGCGGAGGACTCTCTTGCTGAGGAATATTTTCTAGTGGGATTTCCAAGGTCCCCGCCGGAGTAGGGACCAGTTTCGATCGGGACTTCAAAAAACAGTTTCTCAAAATAGCAAATAGCCAAGAGCGAACCGAATCGGCCTGCCGCAGTTGGCCTCCCTTCTGACAGGCAATTAAAAAGACCTGTTGGGTCAGGTCTTCCGCATCCGTTTCGGTGCCGCTCAGGCGATAGGCGTACCGATAGACGGCCTCGTGATGCTCGGCCACCAGCCGGGCTATGTCCAACGGATTGCCTTCGGCGGCCATGGCGGCCTCCTACCTTCCTAGACTCTCCTGGGCCGGGAATTATTCCCCGATTTTTGACAGCCCCCTCTAAAGGGCTATGTATCAATTGCCCTTAGAGAGGGCGATTCAACCCTTCTTTAGAGGGGACTCAGACACCTAACTATTTCGGCCCTGAAATCACCCTCCGCTTCCCAGCTCAAAATAGTAACCTAAAATTTATCAAATCCTGGAATAAAAACCCAGTATCCAGGATCAAATCTTGGTAGATAGGTAGGAATTTGGTTTCCTGCCGGGTTCACAAGTGTCTTTTCTTTTTTTGAGGAGGTCGAGTGATGGTGAAGAGGATTGGTTTGTTGCTGTGCGTGTTGGCGTTGGGGATGTTCCTGATCGGCTGCGGCGGCGAAGCGAAAAAGCCCGCCCCCAAGGCGCCGGAAAAGCCCGCTGCCGGTCCTGCCGAAAAACCGGCTGAAGCCCCCGCCGAAAAACCGGCTGAAAAACCGGCCGAAAAACCCGCCGAAAAACCGGCCGAAAAATCCTAACGAAATTGCCCGCCGTTTGGCGAATGAATCTGGGTTTTCTCAGGAGACGCCCATCAAAAGATGGGCGTCTTTTTTTATTGCTTGGTTGGCGACTCGGAATGTATCTTGAGGATTCGCTATCTGGAATCAAAAAGATACGGTCAAAATCATTTTGATTGCGCTTCGAGCCGATCTTGTTAAAATTGCGTTTCCGATGCTCTCCTAACTACCTAAAATATAAAAGGTTAAGAAAAAAATTTTCTCTAGGGGCTTTTGGCGCACTTCGTGCATCATTGCCTCAGGAGAGCCGAAATATATTTCTCTGCCTACCACCCTCAGGAGGGCATCCGCCATGAAAAGGGGGCCTTTCCTCACCCAACAGAGAGGCATTTGGGAAAAGGGGAACTTCCGGTTTCTAAGCCTACAAAAATTGTTTCCTTGGGCTTGGACTTCTTTATCGGAAGAATCGTTCTCCGCGGCTTGGTTCCCCGCGAACGTAGCTTTTTATTCCCCTTACTTCCCAAGGATTCGTTTCCTGGCCGCTGGGTTTGCGGGGTTGGTTCTCCTGACCGGTTTGTCGCTGGCAGGGGCCGCTGAGGGCCAACCCAGTAAGCCCCCCGCCAAAGATTCTCCCCAGATTACCGGCCCCGGACATATCGACTTCATTAAACCTACCAGCCCCCCCAAGCCTTCTAAAGATGCTCAAGATTTCCGTGAAAGACATGGTCCTACTGGCGACCGATCGCCTCGACCTCCCTATCGCTATTACTACTATTACTACAGGCCGTATTGGCCGGGCTATCCCTGGCCATATCCGCCGCCCCCGCCGCCGGTGTATATCCCCTATGGGCCGATCTTTGTGGATCCGGATGCAGCTGGGTATGGTCCCCGGTCGGTGCTTCGCCTGATGGGGGTGGAGCATTGGTTTTCGGCGCCTCCGTCCAGTCAGCAAGACAGTAGTTCTCGGCCACTTGCCCCGAACCGAGTTGGCAATCTAGGGGCGGGGCCCCTTGGCGACCAAGCGCCGGCACCGAAGGCCCCGAACCAGCCGAATCTCAATCCGCCGCTCGTTCTGGAAGGACGCGAAAAGGAAGGCCCCCCTGGAGGGAATAACGTCCCAGATGCCGGGCAAAATCCCCAGCGGGCCATGCTTCTGGTGGATTTCGGCGACGCTCATTTCGCCAATAAAAAATACGCCGACGCCCTCGGACGCTACCGGGAAGCTGCTCGGTTGGACCCCCAACTTCCGGAAGCCCATCTGCACATGGGGTTTGCTTTGGCGGCCCTGGGCAAGTATGCAGAGGCTGCGCAGGCGTTCAAACAGGCTTTGCGACTGGACCCGAATTGGCCGGCCAGCGGATTTCGGCTTTCTGTGCTTTATGGACCGCAGGAGGCCGAGCGGGTGGCCCATCGAAACGCCTTGGCCGGCGCAGCAGCGGCCAAACCGAACGATCCTGACCTGTTGTTTCTCTTGGGGATCATGTTTTATTTCGACCAGATGCGGGACCAGGCGCGGCGTTCGTTTCTGGAAGCGGCCCGGCTAGCCGCCCCCAATACCGCCCACATTGACCCCTTCTTACGCCGACTGTAAAACAGACGATGAAAACGGTAGCGGATCGGCTCAAAGGGTTTCTCGTGTGGGAGGTTTGAATGAACATCTATCCAAAAAGCCGGCGAGTTGGTGAATCTCTCTTTTTCTGGAAAACCAGGCTGTTTCTGCCTGGCTGGCAAACTCTCCCAGCCCCACGGGTGGTTTGGGTTCTTTTGCTTTTGGCTGCCAGCAGTAACCCCGATCTTTTGAGGGCCGACGGCTTTCCAGCATCGGATATTCAGGCAGTTTCGGCTGATTTGATCGGGCCGAAGGATGCCTCCGGAGCGGCCCAACCGGCAGCTGGCCGACTGGAATGCCGAAGCGATTTCGAGAACGGCTCCGGCCTGGTGGAGGCGATCGACCAGGAGCGGGGGCTGATTCGAATTCGGCCCACCGAGCACAAAGACCACGGCTGGACATGTTGGTGGTTCGTACATGTTACCGGCGTCCAGCCCGGCCAGGTAATTACCCTGGAAGTAACCGGCGGGCTGGGCGATTGGGGAAAACCGGACCGGGCCAGTTTTTCTCTGGACGGCAAAACCTGGCAACATACCGCTCCAGGAGAGCGACACAAAGACCGGATCGTCTATCAGCAGAAGATCAACGGCCCGGAAGCCTATTTTGCCTGGGGGCCGCCGTTTCGGCTTTCGGATGCGGAGCGGTTGCTGACCGAAGCAGCCCAGAAAGCCCCCTGGGTCCAAAAGTTCGAGCTTTGCCGGTCTCGGGAGGGTCGATCTGTGCCTGCCCTTCGGATTGCCGAACCCGGTTTGCCAGACTCGGAGCGGTTTGGCGTCTGGGTGATTGCCCGGCAACACGCCTGGGAAACCGGCAGCAGTTGGGTGGCCTGGGGACTGATCGACTGGCTCCTTTCTGACGAACCTGCCGCTGGGGAGCTTCGCAAAAAAGCCGCCCTGAATATCGTGCCGATCATGGATGTGGATAATGTCTGCCGCGGCGCCGGCGGCAAAGAGCAAAAGCCGCAGGATCATAACCGGGATTGGTCCTCCCAGCCTCATTGGGCAGAGGTTCAGGCCGTGCAATCGGCCATCCGCCAATGGGATGAGCAGGGTCGGATGGACCTACTTTTAGACCTACACAATCCAGGCCGGGGAGATCGGCAACCGTTCTTTTTCATTCCGCCGGAGGAAGTGCTCAAGGAGCCGGGCCGACGGAACATTGTGCGATTTTTAGAGGCGGCCAAGGCCGAAATCACCCAGCCGATGCGCCTGGCCGAAAAACCCCGCACCGCCGGCGTCAAGTATGATCCTCGCTGGGACCGGATGAGCAAGAGTTGGGTGGTGCTGCATTGCCGGCCCCATGTAGCCGCCCTGTGCCTGGAAACCCCCTGGGAGACGCCAGAGAGCACCATCGACGGCTATATGGCCGTCGGCCGCTCGCTGGGCCGAGCTATCGCCCGCTACTTCCAACAAAACCCCCGCACCGGCCCATAGGATTCCCTGAAAATCCAGGAGGTAAGAGAGGGGGGAGGTCGCTCTTCGGGAGGGATGCGGTTTACAGCGTTTGTTTGCTTCGCAGGAGGAGCCAGAGGAAGAAGGGGCCGCCGCTTAGCGCGGTAAGGATTCCGACGGGCAGTTCCGTTGGGGCTAGCAGGGTGCGGGCCAGCGTGTCGGCCAGCACCAGAAACAGGCCGCCAAAGCAAATCGAAGCCACTAGCAATCGGCCATGCCGGGGACCGACCAACAGTCGGCAAATATGCGGGGCGATCAGGCCGACAAAGCCGATCGGCCCACACACGGCCACCACGCCGGCCACCAAGAGCGACGCCGCTGCGAACAGGAGCTGTTTGACCTGTACCACCTCCACCCCCCGGGCAATGGCCAATTCTTCGCCGGTAAGCAACAGGTCCAGTTCATATCGCCGAAACAGGATGAGGAGCGTCCCGGCCAGGGCAAACGGCGCCATGGCCAGCAGGTCGTCGTACCCGACGATCCGGTCCAATCCGCCCATGACCCAGCGGATCATGTGGAAGGTGCGGGTCGGGTCGCTCACATACTGTAGAAAAAGCACCATACTGGAGAAGAAGAAGCTGACGGCCACGCCGGCCAAGAGCAGGGTGGTGCTGGAAAAGCCGCTCCGAAGCCGGGTCAGCCCATAGACCAGCCCGATGGCCGCCAGCGCCCCGGCCAGCGCACACCACGGCAGGGTGGGGATATTCCAGGTGGTCCCCATCAGATGAAGGATCAGGGCAGGCGGCAGGGCCAGATACATGGCCAGGGCCGCCCCCAACGCTGCTCCGCTGGAAACACCCAAGGTGAACGGCTCAGCCAGAGGATTGCGGAACACGGCCTGCAAGGCGGCGCCGCTAACGGCCAGCACCGCCCCGGCCAAAAACGCCGCCAGCACGCGCGGCAAGCGAATCTTCCAAAAAATCGCGGCCAAAGGGCTGGCCGGTTCGTTCCACAGCGTCTGCGGCCAGATGGTCTCCATACCCACAAACGGGGCCGTCAGAAGCACCACGAGGGCCAACCCGGCCAAGATGTACAAAAAAGCTCGCTCTTTACTCATGGGAATTCAATGGGAATCAAACGTTGACGTTGCCGGGGCGTCCGGCACGATGATCGGCTGACCGGTGCTCGGATGCGGCGTCAAGACCAACTCGGCGTTGTAAATACTCCGAAGGACCTCCGGTTGCATCAGTTCGTCCGGCGGTCCGCAAAACACGATGCGACCTTCCCGGAGGGCCAACAGACGGCGGCTATCCAGGACGGCTGGGTTTACGTCATGGGTAACCGCCAGGATGGTTCGTCCAGTCCCGTTTAGCCGTCGCAAAAGTTGCCGAATCTCCGCCTGACACCGATAGTCTAAAAACGTGGTCGGCTCGTCCAGCAGAAGCACATCCGCGCCTTGAGCCAAGGCGGCGGCCAGAAACACCTTCTGCCGTTCCCCGCCGCTTAGGGTTTCTAATAATCGGTCGGCAAACTGCATGACTTGGGCGGCTTCCATCGCCTGGCGGGCTGCCTGCAGGTCTTCCGGTTGAATCGTCGTAAACGGGCTCAGATACGGATACCGTCCCAACAACACAAACTCTTCGACGGTAAAAGGTGGCAGACGGCCGTCGGCCTGCGGCACATAGCTAATCCGCCGGGCCAATTCCTTCTGCTTATATTCTCCAAGCGGTCGGCCAAACCAGCGGATCACGCCTTGGCCGCCCGGGTAAATGCCGGTGAGGCATTTTAATAATGTGGTTTTCCCCGCACCGTTCGGCCCGATGATCGACACATATTCGCCCCGCCGGACCTGGAAAGAAATGTCCTCCAAGATCACCTTCTGCCCGAATCGGAAGGAAAATTTTGCTACTTCTAAGGCGATTTCGACCGGCGGACAACTCATACGGTTCCCTCCAGGAGATGAAACCAATTCCGAACTTAAGTGGTCGTTTTGTCGCTCGGGAGGCACTGCTGGCTTGTCCAGCAGTGCAGGGATCCCGGGTGGAGCCGAACCCTCCAGGTTTTGGAGATAACCGTCCACCTCACCTGGTCAGGCAAACGCCTGCCCCCTTTCTCCCGCGACGGGGAGCGGCGGGTTCATGGGACGCTGCCCCCGCTAGGGGGCGGGGCTTTCCGCTTCCTCGGCAAATGCCTCTGGATGCAACAGCCGGGCCAGTTTCTCCACCAGCAGGATAAACCGCGGCCCGGGCCGAAACACAAAATCCTCATCCAATACATACACCCGACCTTGCCGGACGGCGCGAAGCCCGCCGAGCGACTGCCAATCCGCCAGGATTTGCTCCCGAGGAATATGAGCCGAACAAAACCCCGGAACCAAGTCCAAAATCACATCCGGATCGAGTACGAGCAGACTCTCGGCCGACACGATCGGAAAGGCCGCCCACGCAGCCGGGGCGGCATTGTCGCCGCCGGCCAACTGGACAATTCGGCCTAGATGGCCTTCCCGCCCAGCAATGTACATATTCTCAATTCGGCCTGCACCAACCGTCCGTTGTACGCTCACCAGCACCTTGGGCCGAGGCCGACCCGATACCCGCCGGGCAACCACCTCCAAACGCCGCTGGATATCCTGCAGCAGCCTTTTCGCCTCGGCCTCCGCCCCGCACACGCCGCCCAACACCTGAATCGACTCCAATAGGCCGTCGATCGACCGATGATCCACCACCACCAACGGCAGTCCCAACTTGCGCATGGGCCAAAGGGTGTCCGGTTGGCCGTCCAGGCCGATCACCAAATCCGGCGCCAATCGGACGATCCTTTCCAGATTCGGATCGAACAGGCCGCCCACCTGGGGCAAGGACTGGACCTCCGTCGGCCAATTACAGAACCGGCTCACCCCCACCACCCGGTCGCCCAATCCCAAGGCAAATAAGGTTTCGGTAACGCTAGGGGCCAAAGAGACGATCCGCCGGACAGGTTTCGATGGGCTGGGTGCGCCAGGCGACCATAGGCGTCCTGCCGTTTGCTTATAAAAAACGCCATCCGCTACGGTAGGGTCTTCCACCTGGACCCAATGGCCCCGGCCGGCAAAACTCAGCAAAAAGACCCCGGCTATTGCCAGTCCTACCCACCCATGCCCTTGCATCGACCCAGAGACCCTTCCGTCGGAATATAGCAGAGGCCACTATAGTTCATCCGTTGGGACAAAAACTCCAGAACTCTTTATTTTATCTTCACCACGCCAAACTGCCAGAAGCGAAACGGCATTTCAAGGACTCCTTGACAGTCCGAATTTCGGGAATTAAGCTCTGGGGTGGTTTGGCCTCGGCGCGTCGGGAGGGATGCAATTCCGTCGGCAGGGCAGGAAACATCCGTGAAATAGGAGGATTCTTTCCATTGACCAGGGAGGCGGCCCCATGAAAACGGTCAACGGTATCCATCGTCGTTCTTTTCTCAAACGGTTGGGCGGCGTGGGAGCAGCCACTGGCATGGCTCCGTGGGTGGTACCGGCCCGATGTCTCGGTTTGGATGGCGGCACAGCCCCCAGTGAGCGGATCGGGATCGGCATGATCGGCCTGGGTCGGCAATGTGTGTCTCGTAATCTTCCTGTGTTCGCTCGACGAGCCGATTGCCAGATTCTGGCCCTGTGCGATGTGGACCGATGGCGCCTTCAGGTCGAAGAAAATCCCGCCATTGCCGCCAGCGCCAAACAGCATCAATGGGACGCCGGCATCTTGAAGCAATGTTTCCGCACCACCGACTTCCGTGAGGTCCTGCGCCGTCCGGGCGTGGATGCCGTCATGATCAGCACCCCAGACCACTGGCATATCCCGATTGCTTTGGCGGCCATTCGGGCGGGAAAAGATGTCTGCTGTGAAAAGCCGTTGGGGCTTGCTATCGGCCATGGAAGAATCCTGGCGGATGCGGCGGCCAAAGCCCGCTGCGTGTTCCGCACCGATAGCGAGTTCCGCTCCATCCCCCATTTATACAAAGCGGTGGCTCTGGTCCGGACCGGCAAGATCGGCCAATTGAAGACCATCCGCATTTCGGTCCCGATTTACTGGGAGTCGCTGCCCGCACAACCGGAAATGCCGGTCCCGAAGGAGTTGGACTACGAGATGTGGCTCGGCCCGGCCCCGCGGGTCCCTTATACCGAAAAGCGGGTCCATCCCATGCGAAGCTATGGCCGACCCTACTGGTATTCCAATCGCGATTACTGCGATGGCATGATCAGCAACTGGGGGTATCATCCGGCGGACATCGCCCAGTGGGCCAACAACACCGAACATACCGGGCCGGTGGAAATCGAAGGCAAAGGCAACCTGCCCCCGGCCGATTACCTCTGGAATGTGATCCTGGAATTCAAGGTCCGTTACCGCTACGCCAATGGCGTGGAGATGTTCTACGAAGGGCGTAAAGAATTCTCCGACGGCCAATCCTACATGCGATTCGAGGGGACGGAAGGCTGGGTCTGCGGCTGGTACGCCCCGGACCGGCTGGAAGCCGAACCAAAGTCGCTCCTTACAGTCCAGATCAAGCCGGAAGAGTTCCCCTATCCGCTCAAAAACGAAAAACACGATTTTCTCGATTGTGTCCGTTCGCGGGGTCGGACCCTGGAAGACGCCGAGGTGGGGCACCGCTCCAGCACGGTCGGCCAATTGGGCTACATTGCGTGCCTGCTGGGCCGAAAACTCACTTGGGCACCGGACAAGGAGCAATTCGTCGGCGACGAGGAGGCCAACAAGTTGGCTGCCGGTCCTGCCGGCCACCCCCCGTGGAATATCTATTAACAGTGTGCGAAAATCTTGTTCTTAAGCCCCCAGTCCGATCTACTGGACTCGGAAAAGTCGGGGCGTGTCCTTCAGAGGCGGATATAGATGCAGAGATTTCTGTAATACTTCTGCCGAATGGAGTACACCTATTGAGAAAAAGGCCCATAAATTGTTATTGCCGCCCAATCGGGAATCTAGAATTTTAGCCTTATCTCTTTTTCCCTGGATCGAAAGCTTTCGCGGGGATGAGACAAAAGGTCTTTCCATTCGGTAGAAATGTTACGAAAAGACAACGTTTTCCCCATACAGGAAATCGAAACACTCTGAACAAGGCTGTTGTATGATGGATCCCTCTGGCGATGCAATTTTCAAGGAGCCGCAACAGGCGGCCCGGTCTGAAAAACATTTCGGGGCCGGACCGGGTTCGGAAACCGATTTAGCAGAAGCGGACAACCCGGTCGGCGGGCAAGGCCACGAGGCGGGAACCGCTGGTTGGTCGGCGCCGGCGACAAAGCGAGAGTATCCAGTTTATGAGCCGGGCGAGCCGGTCGCATTGTTCGTGCCCTGTTATATCGACGAATTTTATCCTCAGATCGCCCAGGCCACGGCGGAACTGTTGACCTGGCTTCAGGTGCCGGTAGAGTTTCCCAGCCGACAGACCTGCTGCGGCCAGCCGGCGTTTAACTCCGGGTATTGGAAAGAGGCGTGCAAAGTTGTCCATCATTTCTGCGAAACCTTCGCCCCGTATCGGTGGATCGTCTCTCCGTCCGGCTCCTGTACGGCCATGTGCCGGGTGTTCTTCGGCCATGTGGATCCGGACCCTCGGATCGTGGAGATCGGCCAGCGGGTCTTCGAACTTACTGAATTTTTGGTCGAGTGCATGGGCGTTCGGGATGTGGGGGCGAGGTTCCCGCACAAAGTAACCCTGCACATCGGCTGCCATACCCGCCGGGAATTGGGCGTGGCGACGCCGCCGCTGGAACTATTGCAGCACGTGGAAGGCCTCCAGTATGTGGAACTGCCGAATGTGGAAGAGTGCTGCGGGTTTGGCGGCACGTTCAGCGTCAAGATGCCCGGCACGTCGATTGCGATGGGCCAGACCAAGGTGGAAAACATCATCCGCAGCGGGGCCGAGGTGGTCGTCTCGCCGGACATTAGTTGCCTGATGCACGTGGGCGGCATCCTCCGCCGCCACCCCCAGGGCCGAAACATCCGCTGTATGCATATTGCGGAAGTGTTGGCGGCCGAATAGTAACCAGCATCTACCAAAAGACCAGGGAGAAAACATACCGAGGAGCACCAGAACATGGAAGCCGCTTCAGGGAAAACGCTCCACACCGAACCAAGTGCCTCCCTACCAGGAGCGCGGTTCTTACGAGAATACAATAAGGGGCTGGCCGAGCCGGGACAGTTCGGTTCGTTGGCCCAATCGGCCGAACGCTCCAGTAAACACACTCAAGAAATCATCGCTTCGATTCCCTATTTCCAGAGTTGGCGGGAGCAGGCCCACCAGATCAAGCGCTACGCCCTAGCCAATTTGGATAAACTGTTGGTGGAGTTCGAGCGGAACATCACAGCCCGGGGCGCTACGGTCCTTTACGCCCAGAATGCCCAGGAAGCAAACGAACACATTCTCCGCATCGTCCGGGAGCACGGGGTGCGCACCGTCGTCAAAGCCAAGACGATGGTCAGCGAAGAAATGGAGATGAACCACGTCCTGGAGGCGGTGGGCGTGCGGGCGTTGGAAACCGACCTGGGCGAGTTTTTGGTCCAACTAGCCGACCAGCGTCCGATCCACGTGGTAACGCCCGCCCTGCACCTGTCGGCGGCCGATGTCGGTCGGCTGTTCCAGGAAAAACTGGGCGAACCGTTCACCGACGACCACGCCGCACTTACCCAAATCGCCCGCAAACACCTGCGTCGGCAATTTGTGCAGGCTGACCTGGGCATATCGGGCGTCAATTTCGCTGTGGCCGACACCGGCACGATCTGCCTAGTAGAAAACGAAGGCAACCAGGGCCTCTCCACTTCCTGCCCACGGATCCATGTGGCCCTGATGGGTATGGAAAAGGTAATTCCCAACATTCGGCATCTGCCGGTGTTTTTGAATCTGCTGGGCCGAAGCGGCACTGGTCAGAAATTGACCACCTATACCCACCTAATTCACGGCAGCACGCCGGGCAGAAAACTCTATGTCATTATCCTGGACAATGGCCGAACGGAAGTGCTTCGGGACCCGAAAGCCTGGTCGGCCTTGTTCTGCATTCGGTGCGGGGCATGTTTGAACGCATGTCCGGTGTATCGGCGGGTGGGCGGCTGGGCGTATGGATGGGTTTATCCGGGCCCAATCGGGGCCGTCCTGACGCCGCACCTGGTAGGGTTAGAACAGGCCGGCAAACTCCCCTTTGCCTCCTCGCTGTGCGGCGCCTGCGCCGAAGTCTGCCCGGTGAAGATCGATATTCCCCATCAATTGGTGCATCTGCGTCATCGGGCGGTTGAGGAGCCATCGCCGGTACGGAGTTGGCTGGAACGGCTTGTCTGGCGGTTGTGGGCCTGGGCAATGTGTCATCCGTGGATGTATCGGTTGTCCATGCGGATGGCAAGACTGGGCACTCGGTTGGCCCGCTTCTTACCCTGGCATCCGGGCCCCCTGGGCGCCTGGACCCGGGGCCGTGAACTGCCGGAACCGCCTACGGCGCCGAATTTCCACGCCTGGTGGAAAAAATACGCCCACCAACTGAAAACCTTTCCGCCCGATCTGCCGCCGGAAAGTCCCGCTGCCTCTTGAACCCTTGTGGCCCCCAATCCTATGATTCTGTCTGAGGTTCTACGGGGTTCTACGCCGCCCTCTCCCGATTGACCAACGGTACTCCAAGGTAGGCACACCCAGTACCAAGAAAGGCCGCTTCCTGACGGGCGCGGCTCAGCGAATCGGCGTTCTACATTCCCCACCCTCTACTCTCCCCTTCCTACCGCCTATTTGCCCTCTCTTCTCTCCTCACCTACTTTCAGCACTCTGCCCTTCACGTTATGGCCTCTCTGCTCTTTTCCTGCTCTTTGCCCCCCCACAAAGGGGATATTTCCGAAAATAGCATCTTGTGGGGGGTGTTAAATTTTGCAGACCAGGCAAAAAAGAGCATTTCTTTCTATAACTACTTGTAAAATAAGAGGTTAGGGAAAATCGTCAAAGTTTCCCATCGGACGAACCCAAGAAAAACTTCAAAATTTTTTGAAAATCGCTAAATCCTTTCCTAGACTATAGTAAGGGAAAAAATTCAGCCTTATGGCGTCCCCAGCGATTTGCCCAAGCGGCGGTTTTTTGCCACACTCAATATAGAGGTATCTAGGCATTCTGGTTTCAGACTGGGACTACTCTGGACCTTGTACAGGGGGAGATGGATATTTTGGAAACTTTTCTCCAAAAAGGCGTCCGAACTATGAAACGGTTATGGCAGTTAAGCGGAATCGGTTTGATCTTGCTCGGAGGGGTTTTGCTCGCTCCGGTGGATGCGCAGGTCTCCCAGGGGCCGTGTTTTACAGCCGCCGATGGGGTTGCCTATCGGCTGGTCTATCAAACCGTCTATGAACCCCAGCAGGTAACCGCCTACCGGATCGAGTACGAAAATGTCTTAGAGCAGCAACAAGTAACCAGCTATAAGCCGGTCTGGGAAACACAGACCCGCCAACGTCGCTATCTGGTCTCCAAACCGGTGGTAGAAACCAGCGAACAGGAGCGGCGATACACCGTTTGGCGTCCGGTCTATGAGACCCAATACCGAACGGAAACCTATCAGCAAGTTCGCTATGTGGCCGAAACCACCGAACGGGAAGAAGTGGTGGTGGTGCAAAAACCCGTCTATCAGACTGAAGAACGCCAGATCTGCCAGACGGTGCTTCGGCCCGTGTATGAAACGCAGTACCAGACCCAATACACCACCGAATACCAGGCCGTTACTACCTACCGCACTTTTTACCAAGACCAAGGCGGTTTTGTGGATCAAATGGTCTATCGGGAACCGTTCTTCCGAAACCGCCTGGCGTGGTTGCCCAGCGCGTGTGTCATTGATCCGGTAACCGGGCAGACTGTATATCAGCGGTCAGGCCTGTATTGGGTTCCTCGTCCTGGCCAATATGAAGTGCATCGGGTCTGGCAACCGAACCCTGTGCCGGTGCAGGTTCCGCAGACCACCTTGGTTCCTCAGACGGTAGCCCGTCCAGTGCCGGTGCAGGTGCTCCGCTACCAACAGGAACAGGTCTGTCAGAAAGTGCCGGTGCAGGTCTGCCGAATGGTCGAGGAACGCCAGGTCCGCAAAATCCCGGTAACCACGTACCGGCCGATAGTCGAACAGGTGCAACGGCAGATACCGGTCCAGGTGTGCCGAATGGAGGCGCAGGAAGTGGTCCAGCGCATCCCGGTTACGGTGCATAAAACGATCGTAGAAGAGCAGGTGGTCGAAGAGCCGGTCCAGGTGTGCCGATGGATGCCGGTCCAACAGACGGTGCAGGTTCCCCGCGTGGTGGAAAAACGCACGCCGGTCACCTATTACGTCTATGTGCCGCGGGTGGTTTGCTGCCGCGTACCGGTCGATGCGTGGGGCAATCCGATTGTAGTAGAACCGGCGCTTTCCGCACCGGCAGCGTCAGCCCCTACATTGCCGACCCCAGGAGCAACTACCACTCCTGCTCCCTCGGCCGACAGTGTACCGGTTCTCCCTGCTCCTACTCCTGCCCCTCAGGGGGCGGAAAGCGATCCAGCCCAACAGCCGACCGGCAAACAGCCCGCTTATCCCTCGCCCGAGACCTTGCCAAAACCTTTGCCGGCCGAGCAGGAAACCAAGCCGACGACGCCTTCGGAACAACCCACGTCGCCGCCCAAAACTCTTCCTCCTCCGGTGATCAAAGAGAGTTCCTCCAAACCGGCCAGCACCTGACCCCGGCTGGTTCGGAGGCGATTATCGGAGGACGGAGGTAGGGCTATCTACCACGGCCACTTGCTTGACGGCCACATGCTTGGCCCGGGGTTCCAACATTAGTCCGGCCACTCCGTTTACGCCGATCCATTTTCCTTCAAAGGGGTGAAGATTGATGCCCGGGGCCGGGGTGATGTACGAGATCACTTCTCCTTCGGCGTTGAGCAGGGCATAGGTCGGGGCGCCCGGTTTGGTCGATGCTACCCGACTTAGCCGACCTACGGCGTCAAACCGATCCGCTTGGCTTGGAACTTGCCCTGGACTTGGAGATGCCCCCGAAGCCGGCGCCGGGTTCCCGCTGGAAACCGTGGGAGGCGCCGATGCCGAGGCGACTGCTGGGGCCGACGGAGGTTGGTTTGACCGACCCTCGGCGGTCGCCGCCGCAGGGCCTGCAACCCCGGTCGAAGAATTCGGTTTTGACGCCCCAGACCGGCCTGCCAGGGCCACCTGCCCATATTGGCGTTGAACTTCCATAAACCGAACGATCCGGGCCAGCACTTGGCGGGCTTCCGATCGGCAGGCTGCGTCTGGGGCCTGGCCCAAGAGGGTCTCCGTCCGGCCACGTAAATCCTGTAATTGCCAACCGTTTGGTTCGCCCATCACTCGCTCGGCCAGTTCCAGCTCAATCTGATTAAACTGCCGCCGAAAATCCTCCGGCGAAAGTCCCCCTGCCCCAGCCGGAATCGCCACAGCCCCGGGCGGTGCGGCAGGAGGTGCACTAGAGGAAGGATGCGAGCCTGAACCGGAGGAAGGAGAAGGGCCTGTCGGTACAGAGGCCGTTCCTGGTGAGGAACCGCTCACATCGTCCGAGGCCATCGCGGCAGAAGATGCCGCACCCTGCGTAACCGCGTCCACCGGTCGAATGTCCTGCCCCCAAACCCACCGAAACTCGCCAGACGGCGGGGCGATTTTGCACCAAACCTGTTTGGCAATCCTTTGCGGGTCCGTGTCTTCTTCCAACAATTCTACCAGTTCGCCTTGCTTGAGATGGACCTGGATTACATCCTGAAGGTTTTTCAGCCGACTGCCCACCACCACGGGAACCTGGTCTTCTTTGGCCCGGGCCAGGCCATCCGCCCCAAGCTCCAAGTACCGAGTGAACACCCAAGAAAAACTCCCTTCCGGCGGTCGAATGGCGCACCAACCGTCCGCCTCATGCCGATAGACCTCCACGATTTGTCCGGCCTTTAATACCTCGGTAGGATAATACTCTTGTCCTGGCCCACTACGGAGCAAAGCCCCTTGGTGGATCACCTGGGCTTTATAGGGAAACTGAGGATTTTGCCCCCACGCCTTGAGGGGAAACCCAAGGATCAGTGCCATTCCAAAGGCGGCGAAGACAAACAATCTAAACAAAATGGCAATTTTGGAAAAAATAAAAAATCTAGGAGGATTTAAAAAGATAGATAGAAACATCCCGCCTGCCTCCTGGTATTTTGGTATCCGGAGTGCCTCGGCCAATAACTGGCAACCACCCGAACCTGAGAGAAAAGCAGGATGCTTGTACCCGATTCCAGCCCAAAAAACAAGAGCACCGTTTTGAATGGAATAAATGGAAGAATGGAATGGTCCAATGATCCCTCGGTTCTAAGCACCGAGAGAGCGTTTGACTGTCTGGGCCAGGCAAGCCGCTACAGTCTATATGGGCTATATTGGGAACAAAAAACTTTTACCCCACCCTATAGGCTGATTCCTTAGCGGACCGGATACCTTTCCCATACTAAAGATACCGCTCCCTCAGAAAGGGTTAAGGTTTGGATGGTTAGGGTTTGTTCGGAGAGGGCGATAGCGGCTTCGGTTTGAGGGCGGGTTGGCCGGTCTGGGCGTCCACCAACTCATAGACCCGCACGTAATCGACTAGGAACTGGTCCGGCAGACGAGCGGTGCGAATATCGCCAGCCCATCGGCCCACTTCATCGCTCAGTTTGATATAGACCGGCACCTGACAGACGCCGCCCGCTCGGGTCCGCCACATCTCTTTGCCGTCGATATAGAACACATATTCCTCCGGCCGCCAATCCAGGGCGAAGGTATGGAAACCTTCCATCACTCCGGGCATTCGGCTTTCTTTGACCGCGGAGCGATGATGCTGGCCGTAGCCGTCCCAATGCAAGGCGTGATTCACCCGATCGTCGAGCCAGGGTTTCTCCATGATGTCGATTTCCGTACCGTCTCGGCCTTCGTTGCCGATTTTGTTCACGCTCTCCGTATGGAGCCAGAAGGCGGACCAATGGCCCGGCTGGCGCTGGAGCTGGATGCGTGCCACATAAAACCCAAAGGCATGCTCGAATTTTCCCCTTGTCCGGACGCAGGCATCATAATATCTGCCGCCCTCTTCGAAAACTTTGATCACCAAACGCCCTTTGCCGTCCAATATCGCCGCCTTGGCGCTCCAGAAGCCATCCCGGCGTGGCCCTTCGGGAACGTCCCATTTAGTCCGATCCAATTGCGTCCCGTCGAACTCGTCGTGCCAGAGCAGCCGCCACTTTTGGCCTGCCGGGGCCGGGGGCAACACGTCCGGCGGCTGAAGCCGATTCGTATCCGCCTCTGCCAACACACTGCAAACCACCATCATCCAACTTACTGGGATCATAACTGGTCTCCTTGGAACAAAACGAAGGGGAAAAAACTTCTCGTAACCTTTTATCCGAATGCAGTATTTTGTCATTCGTGCGCAAGCAGCAGTCCAGGCTTGTTCCCTCGCAAGCGAGAATCTAGCCAGCTAACGGGAATCTAGCCAGCTAAACAGTCAACAACTGGACTGCCGCTTTCGCGGCAGTGGACAATCTGGGGTGGACTGCCGCTTTTGCGGCAGTGGCAATACTGGGCAAATTCCGCCCTAAAATAAGCCTCCTTTGCATTCGGCTGAAATGTTATCCAGGATGAAGAAGTCATGAAATTTGTCCCCCTAAACCTGCAAACGATCACTCGAAATTGTCATCAAGAGGAACGGGGCTATGGTTTGTGGACCGGTCGGCCGGTCTGGGCGTCCACCAACTCGTAAACTCGAACATAATCCACCAGGAATTCATCCGGTACAGCGGCTTTACGAATGTCCCCTGCCCAGCCGCCGAACTGGATTTCGTCCGTAATAAGGATATACAGAGGTTCCTTCCAGATGGGCACTTCCTTGGGTTCCCAAGTCTTTTTGCCATCTACATAGAAAACATATTTTTCCGGGGTCCACCATAAGGCGAAGGTATGCCAGCCTTTTTCGACGCCTGGAATACGAGGCTGATGGGGCAGGGAACGATGCCCTGTTCCGCTCGGTCCCCAGTGGAAGGTGTGTTGAATCCGATCATCCAACCAGGGCCGTTCCATAATGTCGATCTCAAATCGCTCTTTGGCCGAGGGCATGTCGTTATTCCAAAGCCAAAAGGCGGACCAATGTCCCGGCTGCTGTTGGAGTTGCATTCGGACGACGAAATAGCCAAATGTATGTTCAAATTTTCCTCGAGTGTGGATACCTGCGTCGTAATAGCGGCCTTCTTCCTTGAAGACGCGCATTCGGAGGCGTCCTTGGCCGTCGAGAGCGACGGCTTTTCGGGTCCACCAAGCGTCCCGGATTTTGCATTCGGGAATGTTCCATTTGCTTTCCTCTATCTGCTGGCTGTCGAACTCATCATGCCAGAGCAGCCTCCACTTTTGGCCTGCCGGGGCCGGGGGCAACACGTCCGGCGGCTGAAGTTTTGCTTCTTCCTGGCCTGCCCCCAGCAAAATCAAAACACACCATGCATGGATCATCGTTTGGGTTCCTGGAGATGAAAAGGAAGGATGCTTCAATGGCAGGAAGGTAGGATTCGGGGAGTATTTTTCAGGGAGGACAGGGGCTTTCGGCTTAGGTGCTATCCTACCATGCCTTGGGTAACCCGAAGGAAGATTTCTTCGATATTGGCCTCCTGTTGGGCGAATTCATGAAGTCGTAACCCCGCTTGGACCAACTGGTGGAGTAACTCAGCGGCGGCGGCGTCATCGCCGGCCAGTTCTACCCAAATAGTATGCTCTTCTGCCCGAAGGTGAACAATCTGGGGCTGTTGCTGGAGGATCGGCAAGGCTTTTTCCGCCGGTTCGAGTAGTTGGATTTGGATGATCCGATGCGGGGTGATCCGGCGGGAGATTTCTTCCACGGGACCGGCCATGAGCAGTCGGCCTCGTTCGATGATGCCTAGCGAAGAGCAACAGTCCGCCAATTCGGCCAAGATATGGCTGGACAGCAGAATGGTTTTTCCTTGGGCTCGCAATTGGCGAAAAAGGGTTTTCAGTTCGATGCGTGCCCGGGGGTCCAGGCCGCTGGTGGGTTCATCCAGGATCAGCACCGGCGGGTCATGCACTAGGGCCTTAGCCAGGCTGAGTCGCTGCTTCATGCCGCGGGAAAGACTGTTGACATACTCCCGGCGTTTACCCCCGAGGTCCAACAGGGCCAGCACCTCTTCGATGGCTCGTTGCCGACGAGATCGGGGAATCTGATACGCCGAGGCGAAAAACTCCATGAAATCCCAGACTCGCATCCCCTCATAAACCCCGAAGTTATCCGGCATATAGCCGATGCTCCGTCGCACGTCCAACGGCTGCCGACGGACGCTATAGCCGTTGATCACCCCATCGCCGCTGGTGGCTTTAAGCAGAGTGGCCAGGAAGCGAATGGTCGTGCTTTTACCGGCGCCGTTAGGTCCAATAAACCCGAACAGTTCTCCCGGCGGAATGTGCAGATTTAAGCCTTCCACTGCCGTATGCCGACCATATCGTTTCGTAAAATCTTTGAGTTCGATCATGGAGTTAGACCGGCAAAAAGCTGAGCACACAGTGCTCCGTACATTCGGACCCACTAGAATCCATTATGGCATTTTTCCTGTGTGGAAGAAATCCATGAGAGCAAGGGCTTGCATTTTGCGCATCTTATCTATTTTGCGGAGACGATTCTAATTTCGGTAGCAACGCTCTTTTTATTCTTTCCATTTTAACCATCTTAACATCCAATAATCCCTTGTCCGGAGGAAAAATTTTCGCTATGATTCTCCCCCTCTTCTGCGGGTTGGTATTGGCACAGAATGGGAAACCAGAATATGAGGCGGCGGTTGGCAACCAGCTTCATGCTGATCGGGGCCGTGGTGGTACTGGCCGGGGGATGCGCTAGTCTGCCTTGGGCTGGGGGAAGCCTATGGTCTGGGGCCGCTTCTAAGGAAAATGTTCCGTCGCTTCCTCCTGATGCGTCCGAGAATGGGAGTTCGGCAAGCGGAGAGGCGTCGGCGTCTGCCCAGCCGCATTCGGCGGCTCAGCGACGATCGAAAAGTTCCCCCAAACTCGGCGATCGAAAAGACGGCGAAACCAATAGCACCGCAGGCCGGGCAGAATGCTCCGACGCCCACCAGACTGGTGTATCCACCCGGCGCGATTCCTCCGCAACGGCCTCTTCAGAACCCAGCGTGGAGGAACTCCAAGCCCTGATGCAGCAGTTGCAAGAATTGGCCCTCTTGGACCCTGAAGCCCAGAAACTTTTGATGGAAGATTTATCCAAGACGGACCCGGCCTTATGGAAACCGCTGATGGAGCGGTTCCGGGCTGCCTTGGAATATCACCGTCGGTGGCAACGATCCGCCTCCTCAGACAAAGGGAGAACGAAAGCGGCGGTTTCTGATTCTCGGAAAAACACCGCCGCTGAAACTGCTCCCGGTGATACGGCTGCCGGAGGCGTTGACATTAGCGCAGCGTCACAGGCAAGGGAGACCACAGGGGAACCTAAGGTCTCTTCGGATGGACCGAAAAACCTCGGCTCTACGGAAAAGAATTCCGATTCTTCGGAAAGGCAAGAGGCCTCCCAGAAAACAGCACCGGCTGCTTCTTCCAACTTGGCGAAAGGGGGATCGGGAGAAATTGCCCAGGTCGGGTATGTTCAGGAGGCCGGGGCGTCGTCTTCGCAAGTGCGTCGTTTGCCGCCGCCGACGTTGCAAGGGACTCGCTCCGGCGGGCCGATGGAATCGTTGACCAGTCTTCCGGGCGGCGCCGGGGCCGGCGATCCGGGAACCAACGCCCGAGGCGAGACCGGTGCGAGGATTTCCGCTCCGCCAACAGGGGAACCGAGGCGGACCGCAGAACAACCATCGCCCGGCGAGCAGACTTCGTGGCAACAGCGATTAACCCTACTGCTGCGGGAGATGGAAATGGGGCTTTCGCCTACACCGCAAACGGATGAGGAGATAGCCCGGCATGTGTATTATCGGCTTTTATGTTTAGCGGCGGGTCGGCGGGACGAGGCGTTGCAACCGATTCCCGGTGCGCCGCCGGCGATGCAAGATTTCTGGTCCCATGAATTTTATGCGATCCATTTGTTATTGGACGACCGAGAGAATGCGGATCGTCGGCAGCGTGCGGCGGAGGCGAAACGGCTCTTTCAGGAGGCGGCGGGTAAATTAGCCGTCGCCGCCCCGTTGACGCTCCGGGGGCTGGCCTTTGCGACGGAGGTGCAGAGTTTCGGCTGTTACGGCGGCTTTGATAAATATGAGTTTCAACCCGGGCAAGAAGTGCTTCTGTATGCCGAGGTGGAAAACTTCCAAAGCCAACCGACGCCGAAGGGATTTCACACCAAGTTGCGAAGCCGGTATCAGATTTTTAACGCCGAAGGCCATTCGTCGGCCGAGCAGGAATTCCCTGTTACCGAAGAATACTGCCGACAAATCCGTCGGGACTTCTTTATCGCCTATCCGGTGCGATTGCCTCAGGATTTGCCGCCGGGACGATACACACTCAAACTCTCCCTGGAAGACCTCCATCGGGGAGAAGTCTGCCAAGGCTCGATCGAATTTACGATCCGAAAGACGAAATCCTAAAAGCCACGAACCAAATGAAGCCGCAAAAGAATTGAGCGAACATCCCTACCGGAGTATGTAGATCGGCGAAGTCATTTTGTTAGAGGCTCTAAGTCCTCCACCGACGTTTCCTACCAACCAAGCATCTGGTACCCGACGGCGAAGATCGCCGCGTCGATAAGCAAATGCCCTAGCCAAGCGCCCCAAAGATTCCCGGCGCGTTGATAGAGCCAGGCCCAGTACGCGCCTCCGACACCTACGGCGGAGGAAAATAGCCAGGTCCACCCCGATCCCCAACCAAAATAATATCCCAGGACCAAAACATGGGGGAAGATAAAAGCGAGGCTAGAACTGGCCGACGCCCCGCCCACGGAGAAAAATTGGCGTAATCGGCCAAAGAGAAATCCCCGCCAGTAATACTCTTCCAAGAAGGAATGGACCAAGGCGTAAAAGCAACCCAGGGCGATAAATCGACTCGGAGTATTCAGAGCTGTGTCGGCCAATTTCTCCTGAAGAGCTTGGGCGGCCTGCTGGAAAATCTCCGTAGGGGCTAGCCAATATCGGTATCCGATCTGCATTGTCCCTGCCGCCAGCAGTCCGAAGGCGACGCCCTCGGCCAAACCACGTCCGCCTTGCCCCCAAAAAGTGTGAATCGACTCCCGTCGAACGCCTAGCACCCACACCAGCGGAAAGACAAATTGGAACATTTTTCCCAAAGTGTAGGCAAGGTGTTGGATGGGAGTGGGGGCGTCCGCTAAGGCTAAAAAATACCCCCACGTCAATAGCGTCGGATAGACGGCTGCCCCCAGAAGAACCCACCTTTCAGCCTTGGAGGTTGGGGCGGCGCTGATCATAGCTGGCGAATATCAAGCTCGCCCCCCTTGGATGCCGGATGGCCTCCAGGAGGAATGTTGGGGTTCGGCAAAGGACTAATTGATGCCGAAGAAGTCCAGATGTTCTTCTTGGGCGGCCTGTCGCAGTTTATGGATTGCCCGGGTCTCCAATTGCCGGACCCGTTCTTTGGTTACGCCCAGCAACTGTCCCACTTCGCGGAGCGTGCGCGGACGTTGCCCCGGCCCCAACCCGAACCGGGCACGGATGACCTGTTGCTCTCGTTCGTCCAATCGGTCGAAAATGCGGGCGATCTGCGACTGGCGCAGATGCTGGAGCGATTGCTGTTCATAGAGGTTAGACCGCTGATCGGGCGCGGTCGAGAAGATTTCCTCCGCCGACGTGCGGAATCGCTCTTGACGCCGAAGCTCGTTGGGAATACTGCGGGCAAAGTTTTTGACGATCGCCCAAGTGGCGTAGGTGCTGAACTTGTAGCCGCGGGTAAAATCGAACTTCTCCACCGCCCGAATGAGCGACATATTGCCGTCGCTCACTAGATCGAAGAAATCCCCCGTTCCGCGGACGCGGCGTTTGGCAATCGAAACCACCAGGCGCAAATTGGCGCGGATGATTTCGTTTTTCACTCCCACCGCCTCTTCATAGCAACGTTCGATCTGGTCCATGAGGGCCTGATCAGGATGCTCGGGATCGAGCTTTTCGCGCAGTTTGGCCGCCTTGTACTTCAAATAGTTCATCTTCCGAAACAGATGCACCTCCTGCTGCCGGGTCAAAAGCGGCGTTTCGTACAGGCTGGCTAAATACGGAGGAACATCGCTCGGACAGCGGACCTTACGAGCCGGCGTATCCGCCGGAGGGGCCGGAGCCAGAATCTCCTGTTCCTGAGCCTCGGTCCGAACGCGGGCAAACGCCTCCCCGCCTACATAGTCCAACGGAAGTCCCAAAATCTTCTCCACACGGACCTGACTGATCGCTCGGTAAATGCTGGTCCGGGAACATCCATAGGCCTTGGCCAGCGATTCGACCGACTCGCCCCGGCAATACCGTTCAAAAATTTCCTGCTTTCCCGATTTTCCAACCCCAGCGCCGCCGCCGTAAAACGGGCGGAATTCCGGGCAACGGTCCGCCGACCGCTTCATCAGAAGACGGATCGTCTCCGGACTTCGACCAGTGGTTTCCGACAATCGGCGTACGATTTCCGCCAAAGAGGCCCCTTGCTGCGCCATCTGACGGGCTTCCGCGAGGATGGATTCCTTCTCTTGAGGAGCGAGTTGACTGAACTGCGCCGCCCGCTCCACTCGCCGCCGATTCTGCTGGATAAATCGCTCCACCGTGCTCCGGCGGAAGGCCATTCGCTGCCGACCCTCCAGAACCACCCGCGCCCCCACCAGACCATACCGACGCCATCGGGAAAGGGTTTTGGTAGAGACATTCAGCGCCCGGCTCAGGTCCTCCAACGAGATCCAAGACTCGGCCTCCTGGGGTTCAGTGCCCGCCGAAACGTCGGCCTGCTTCGAGCCAGCCGGGGATAGCGCCATCCGATCTAAACTGCCGGATTGATTTCCTCCGAAAGGTTTATTTGCCTGGGTGCAGACGCCTAGCGCCGAGACCTGTACGTCTTCTAAAGAAGTATTCCATTTTGGCGTCCAAAGCATCTCAGTAGCCATTCGTTTGCCCCTTTCCGGTGGAGTCAAATGTCCCCAAAACGACGCCTCGTTGTTTTCTTCTCACCTGACATCCCACTCCACGTGTTTGGGCATCCTGGCCCGCTCTAGTGTTTCGGTTTCCCGGGGCCCTCCCGGCCCTAGCTCTAAATTCAATAACCCAACAGACCTTAAAAAGTTCTCCCAAGTTCCCCAATCCTCAACGACTTGCCCAATCCTTTGGCTCCCTTCTGAAAACCCGGTTTATCAACCGGTGCTCCTAAAGGTTCTTCGATTAAGGCCCAATATTATAGATACTTTTCTATTCCACAAGTTCCCTCATGGGCCTTTTGAGGGCATAAAAACCAAACCTCCGGCCTGTTCCGGCCTTCCTTCCATGTTTACCCGTCTCTCAAAAGGCCTGAAAGGATGTTCCTTTCATCTATTTCCTCTGTTTTCCCGACGGGCAGGACATTCCCGTCCTGTTTCTTTCGCCATCTCCCTGAGCAGAGAGAATGGCCCCATCGGAAGATACGGGGATTCCTCCAGGAATCTGTTGATTCGGGGCGTTAGGAGCCGATTCTAAGGAAAAAATCGCCCACTTTCTTGCCCCAGCCTCCCATAGAGGCATGGCTTTTGGCCCCTCCTACCTGGGGCTGCCGCTTGCTACTCGATCCGAAAAGAGCAACACTCTTTTGGCGGGTGTTATTTTTACTGGCCCCTTCTTATACGTAGGCATGAACCACTAGGTTCAGAATTCCTAAAGTTCCTTGGAGGCTCCAAAATAGAACAATATATCCACCCCAAAGAAAAAAGCAAGTACCGGCAACAAGAAATTGGGGAAATTGGAAGTCCCATTTTAGAGGGGCCTTAGAATAGTCCAATAGACGTGCAATTCTTCCCTAAATTGCACAAACTGCCCACTTTTCCCAATTTCTGGGTACCAAGACTGCCAGACCAGAAAAGTCTCGGCGGGCAAGTTTTAGGGGGGAGTTTTTTGCGACTCCTGCTGGGCTACAGGAACCTGGCCCGGTACCGCCGTCTGTTGGCCATCCCCAGAAAAAATCCCAGAACCTTTCGGCAGAGGCTGCCCCAGTTTTTCTTCCGACTCCTTCTGCTGCTCACTGGAGGACCGATAGATCGGAGGGCCCAACAACTCTTCCAGTTGGATTTCGTCCAGGGTTTCCTCCTTTTCCAAAGCGGCCGCTAAACGATCCAGTTGCTCCCGATGTTGCACCAAGAGCGATTCGGCGCGCGATTCCGCCTGCCGAAGGATGCGGGAGATTTCCTCGTCGATGATCTGAGCCGTGTGTTCGCTATACTCGCGGGGTTCGGCCATCTCCTTGCCCAGAAAGGGGTGTTCTTCACCGTGGCGGAAGGCCATCGGCCCGATCCGTTCGCTCATGCCCCAATGGGTAACCATGCGTCGGGCCAGGCTGGTAGCCCGTTTCAGATCGTCTTCGGCCCCAGCACTGAATTCGTCGAAGACCAGCCTTTCCGCCGCCCGACCTCCTAAAAGAAACATCAGCCGGGTTTCCAGTTCCCGTTGCCCAATATTGACCCGGTCTTCCTGGGGCAGCAGTTGAGTGGCCCCGAGGGCTCGGCCCCTGGGAATGATGGAGACTTTGTGCAATCGGTCTAGTCCCGGTACCAGCCAGGCCAACAAGGCATGGCCTGCTTCATGATAAGCGGTCATCGACTTCTCTTTGCCCGTAAGAACCTCTTCCCGTTTGGGCCCCATGAGGATTTTATCCCGGGCGTATTCGAAATCGGACATATCGACTTTCTCTTTGCCCAGCCGGGTGGCCCAAAGAGCGGCTTCGTTGACCAGGTTGCGGATATCCGCCCCGGTCAGGCCCACGGTGCCGGCCGCCAGACGGTCCAGGTCCACATCGTCGGCCAGAGGCACCTCGCGGGTATGTACTTCGAAGATGGCCCGTCGGCCTTTGGCGTTCGGTCGATCCACCGTAATATGCCGATCGAATCGACCAGGACGCAAAAGAGCCGGGTCCAGAATATCCGGTCGGTTGGTGGCCGCCATGACGATGACCGAATCGTTTTGGCTGAACCCGTCCATTTCGCTCAGGATTTGGTTGAGTGTTTGCTCTCGTTCATCGTGTCCGCCGCCCAGGCCAGCGCCCCGATGTCGGCCCACCGCATCGATTTCGTCAATGAAGAGGATAGAGGGGGCGTTTTCTTTGGCCGTTGCAAACAGGTCCCGCACCCGACTTGCCCCGACGCCAACGAACATCTGGATGAATTCGGAGCCATTGATAAAGAAAAACGGCACATCCGCCTCGCCCGCCACCGCCCGGCCCAACAGCGTCTTGCCGGTCCCCGGCGGCCCCATCAGCAGCACCCCCTTCGGTACCCGGGCGCCTAAACGCTGAAACTTTCCGGGATTTTTCAAGAATTCGACGATCTCCTCCAGCTCCGCTTTGACGTTTTCCAAACCCGCCACGTCTTGAAAGGTAACTTTTTTGCCGGTGGCCTGATACCGCTTGGCCGGGCTTTTGATAAAACCGGACAAAATCCCCCCCCCAAAGACCTGATCCCTGGCCCGCCGAAACATCAGCCACAACCCTACAAACAGCCCCACCGTAACCGCCAGATAAACTACGCTGAGCCAGACCGTGTTATCCGCCGGTTCGGTGGCTTTGTAATTCGGCCCCAATTCGGCGAGCAATTCTTGATCTAACTTGGAGTCGGCCAGGGCAGGCGGCGGCAGCTCACAGACGAATTTCAACACGTCTCGGCCTAGGGCACTAGCCGGCCCTTTCTGAGAACTCTCTGACTCTGCTTTCTCCTCTTTTGGTGGGGATTTAAACTCCCCGTAGAGGGTGCTACCTCGAAGATCGACCTTCGCAATGTTTTTCCGGGCCAATTCCGCGCGAAATTGGCCGTAGGATATCTCCTTGCGTCGGCCAGCATGTTCGGTCAACAGCAAGAGCACCCCTACCAAAATCAAGACCAGCAACAACCAGCCGGTCGAGGTCCGCAAAAAAGGCCTGGGAGATTCTTTCCCATCCCCTTCAGGAGGGGTAGGCTCTGATTTCGGACCGGAAGGTTTTGCATTCCCTCCATCCCCACCACCGGAAAAGGCGATCATCGGGGCGGAAAAGTCTGCAGTTGGGCCAGAAGAGGACGATCCGAACGGTTCTTTCATGCTGCTCTTTCTTTTCCACTTCCAGAGGGTAGCAAAAGAAACCTACCCCTCTGGCAAAACATGCACGTTTTCTCAACATCTGAATAATTTTACGATATGGCGGAAGGTTTTTCGAGCGACTGCCCCCTCGTTGGGGTGAGTTTTTCTCAAAAAGGCTACCGAAATCCCCTTCTAATGAGGGGGACAACCACTGATTCTTCTATCCAATATCCAAAAAATATCCGTAACATTTCAGCCGAATGATTGGGCCCCGTCTTGTGATCCCCGTGAAAATGCCCGATCCCGGCTCCTGGGAAGCGACTCCTTTGTTCTCCCCATCCTACGAAGCAGACTCACAGAAGCCTGGATTCCCGCTTCCACGGGAATGACACTATGATGGACATCCTTCCCGATGGAGCTCCTTTATTCGGCTGAAATAAGGAGATAAACAAGATAAAAGGAGCGAATCCCAGAGAGGCATCGAATGGCTCTGGCAAGCTTACCGGCCGATGCCAATGAAGAAGCTGAAGACTTCGGTAACATCGTTGTCGGCCTTGGTAACTGGCCAAGCAAAGTCGAACGCCAGCGGCGCCGGTCCCATCGCCGGTACCAGCACCCTCAGGCCGAACCCCAACGACACCCGGAAGTTTTCATCCCGAAGTGTATAATCCTCTTCCACCGTGCCGGCGTCGCAAAAGACGACGCCCCGCAGCATATCGTCCGCGGTGATCGGGAACAGATATTGGGCCGAGGCCAGCAGTTGCATATGGCCGCCGACGCTGACTCCATGAACGTGGGGCCCGGCGCCTCGATAGTCGAAGCCGCGCAACGTAGAAAACCCGCCTGCAAAATAGTGGTCATAGATGGGTGTATCTTTGCCCGTTACCGCAAAGCTCATCCCCACACTCAGCACATGCCGGCCGGAGCCGTCCGCCCGCTGGTGCAACGTAAAATACTTCCGCATCTCCACATCGCCCCGCGGATATTGGAACGAACCGACCACCTGCTCGAAGCCAAAGTCGATGTAATGCCCCTCGGTGGGTAAAAAGGCGTTGTCTCGGGTGTCGTAGGCCAATCCAAGCCGAAAACCGAATAGCTCATGGGCGCCCAGAGCGTCGTCCAAGTCTGGTACCAACCCGGCAGGGACGCTCGGATCGAACAGGGTAACCTTTTCACCTCGGAAGGTAAAATTGGCCATGAAATCAGGTCGAAACTGATAGCCCAGCCGCGTCGTGCCGCCCAACCGTTCTTCCCGCCAATCCCGGTAAATCCGCTTGAAGAAATAGCCGCTCACGCCGGCGCTCACGTCGGTATCCAGAAAATACGGTTCGGTGAAACTGACGACATAACGATGGACTTGAGTTCCCGGGACGGCTTCCAGTCGGAAGCGTTGACCCGCCCCACGCCAGGCGGTGCCGTTGCGGATTTCCTCCCAACTGTGCGGGAACCGGAAGAGGTCGAAGTTTTGTTCATCGACAATGACCGAGCCGACTACCCCAGCATCCGAGGTAACGCCCACGCCGAGCATGATTCGGCCAGTGCGGGATTCTTCGGTGATAATCTGAATTGGCAAAGGCCGGAGCGGCTCTTGGGGCAGTTCTTGGCCGGGGGCCAATCCGGAGAACAATCCACCCTGCCCGCCCAGAATCCCCCCGCTGGGTGCGCCGTAGTTTTCACTCGGTGTTCCGCCGCCTAAAAAGGGTTGGCCAATCCACCGCCGGAAAAATCCGCCAAATGGCCCCGACTCGGCAACGTAAGGGCCAGACGCCCTGTTTTGAGGAGGATTGCCCTGTGGGCTGATCGGTGGTGGTATAGTAGGATAACCTGCGGCGGGGTCTGAAACGAAGCTCTGTCCCGCAGCCTCTGGTCCCACTGCCCCCCCGTTAGCAAAAACGCCGCCGGCAGAAGGATTCGAGCTGGGCACAGGGGGGGAGGAAGCGGTCGGTGTGGAACCTCCTGCCACCCAGCCGCCGCCATATCCAGCGCCCGATGCGCCTGCCGATGCGGTACCGGTGCTGTACCCGCTTCCCGAAGTCCTCGGCGCAGAAGCGTTCGGCGAGGTCATTCCACCGGCAGTCGGCTGGCCGGGGCCAATTTGGTAAAACCGATCCATCCCTGGCAACGGCCGGTTTTCCGGTAGAGGAGGCACAATCTGGCCGCCTTCCTCTCCCCAAACAGGCGATTGGCCCCGGACCTCCGTCGGCGAGGTCGAAGGGGAGGGGCTTTGGCCGCGCACGGCGGGTCGCCTCGGCTGGGCGGTCTCCACTTCTTCATCCGACACATCCGGCGGGCTGAAGACGATCTTCGGCTGGATATTGCGTACCGGATCGATCAAAAATAGCCCCGAAGCCCGCAGTCGCCGTTCACTGGCCCGAAGCTCTCGCGTATCCACCACGTCCCCCGGAGCTAAGGAAAGTCGATTCAGCACGGTACTGATCTTCGTGTGCGGCGATACCTCTTCGGAGCCGATCTTCACATCGATCCGGCCCACCTGATACCGGTCCCCTTCCTTGATTTCATAGACCAGATCGGCCTGGCCCGGTTCGGGCAGATAGCGGATGTCCGGCTTGATGTCGGCAAAGACATAGCCGATCGCCCCATATTTCTCCTGCAAGGCGGCCGTATCGCTCTGAAGTTGCGCCTGGTTGAAATACTGCCCCTGTTTCAGTTTGATGGCCTCGGCCAGCTCCTGCTCCGAAAACCGCTGATTGCCGACAAAGCGAATCTCTCGCACCTTGTATCGGGGGCCTTCGTCGATGATAAACGTCAGGACGATCCAATTTTTATCGTTGTCATACTCGATCTCTCGACCAATCTTCGCATTGAAATAGCCCAGGCTGGCGTAATACGCTTTCAAGCGATTGATGTCCTCTTCGATCTCTTTGCGATCCACTTGGCCGCGAATGATCCATAAAAACCCAGGCTTCGAATGAATCTGGGTCCGCAGCCGGGCGTCGGTGGCGACGGTGTTCCCTTCAAACCGGGTCCACAAAATCCGCTGTTTTTTCCCTTCGTTCACTAGATAGATGGCCCCTTTGTCCTCCGTCCGATTGCCTTCGATGATCGTTACCCGGGCGTTGGAAAACCCATGGGAACGATAATAGTCTTCGATCTTACGTCGGCCTTCTTCCACGGCAAACGGGTCCAAGGCGTCGCCGGGTTTCAGACCGGCCTTTTCGGCCAGCACCTTTTTACGCACCTTCTCATTGCCGACAAACTTCACATACTGCAACACAGGCCGTTCGACCACCTCGAAAATCACCACCCGACCGCCCGGCGCCGACTGTGTCCAGGTCTTTACGCTGACAAACAGCCGAGACCGATTCAATCGTCGGACATCCTCCTCGATCAGCTCCAGATCCAAAGGTCGGCCCGCACGAGTACGGATCAGCGGCGCCAGCTTGCTCCAGGACACATGCTCCCGACCCACGACCCGAACTTCAACCACCATTTCCCCAGAGTCAGCCCCTCCAGAAAGGGCATCGGAATCGAGGCCGACGTTGGGAAACCGCTGGCCAGTTGGAGATGCCGTGTTACCCCGAAGCGGAGAACCGCTGGCAGAAGGGGGCGTAAGTCGGCGACCGGCCTGTTGGGGGCCTTCCGGAAGAAATCCTTCCGGTGCAGGTTCTACCCAAGGCGCCTCCGGCAAGGAGGGGCCATCCAAACCCGCCGGTTCGGAAGCAAAAGACTGGCCTGACAACAAAGAGTTCCCCGGTGGTTGGCTACCCCACGTTTCCTCCCACACCTCTATTACCACCCAACACAAAAGCAGGAGGCATCCGCCAACAACCGTTGTCCAGCCACAGAAGGCCCGGTCTCCGAGCTCCCGGCTGGTTGCACGGGGAGGGCATCGTCTATTTTTTACCCCTCCAGGGGGGATAGTCCTTTTCATAAGTCGCCCATTTACCCTGGATCCGGCTACCCAAGTACCCCACCATCCCACCAGGGGGCTCTATCCGAAGAAAAGAAAATCCACGACAAGGCTTGTAAATACCCCATTGGGTTTATTAAGAATAATCCGTTGGGGGGAAATTATAACCTTTTGGGGGACTTCAAATATCCCCTATTTGGTGCATTTCCCTGAGCTAAATAGCCCGTTTATCCATAGGGAGGTAGAAATACACAATTGCCCCGCTTGAAACAAGCCGGAAATTGAAGAGCGAATAGCCGTCCCCCCCCTTTGGGCATTGGTATCTGCAAAACTCGGCGCTGCCGAGGAGAGATGCTCTTTGGAATGCGGCGGCAAATGGCCGCTAGGTGCGTAAAGGCTGCTTTCTTAACACAAAGCTTCTCCAGGAGAGTTCCCGGATGAAGAAAGGTTTTAAAACAAAACAGTCTGTGGGCGGTTAACGCCGCCTTCCCGCCGCACTCCAAAATGTGTAGATACCAATGCAGAACAAGGAGAAAAGGACGACGGAAAAGAACTTTTCCCATCTTCCTACGAAAAGTCTAAACCACCCAACCTAAATGCCACCAGAGATAGGCGACCGGGGCGGTCCAGAGCAGGGAATCCATCAGGTCCAACACGCCGCCGAAGCCTGGCATCCATCGGCTGGAGTCTTTGCGCTGGGCGTCTCGTTTCAGGAGCGATTCGGCCAGATCGCCGCCCAGGCCGACTAGACTGAGCACCAGGCCGTAGCTGGTCCAGCCCCACCAAGGGCATCCACCGGAGTGAGCCCCTTCGCCAGAGACCGCCAGAGCCGGAGTCAGCCACGTAAACACGGCCCAGGCCGATGCCCAGCCCCACAAAAGCCCGCCGATCGTCCCCTCGACGGTTTTGCCGGGACTAAGCCGAGGGGCCAATTTACGCCGACCGATCAGATGTCCGACGAAATATGCTCCGGTGTCGGCCATTTTGACGACGATCACCAGCGAGGCCAAGGCGCCGATCCCATAGCCGATCCGCAACAGCCCTAAAAAACTCAAAAGCAGCCCCCCATATAAAAGTCCCAAACTCGCCACCCCCAA
Source organism: Planctomycetota bacterium (assembly GCA_029550925.1). GTDB lineage: Bacteria > Planctomycetota > Planctomycetia > Pirellulales > Thermoguttaceae > JANXAQ01. The sequence continues at coordinate 10,628 of JAKPGL010000073.1, read as the reverse complement.
CCGAGCCGTGATCCCCCCCGGCCCTTCAAACCGCCGGATTTCCTCCAACATGGCCAGGATTAGAGCGGCCGCCAGGGTCAAAAGCAACGCCGTCTGGGCCGGTGGCAGACAATGCGGCCCAGCCAGTTCAGTAGCCGAAGTACCCGAAAGGCCCTCGGAATCAGAAAAGGCGTTCCAAAGCACCGGTCCCCAGACCGCCAACAGCATCGCACCATTGCCCACATAAACAGGCCAGGCAGACCAGCGAGCAGCAGCCGGCGGCTCTCCCCGCGCCGTGTCGGCCAGGGCGAACAATTCGCCCGTGGCAAGCACACTGATTAGCGCCGCCAGGGGGAAAAGAGCAACGCCTGGAAGGGGGGCTATGTGGTCCAGCCAACATAAGAGGACCACAAGAACAATCACTCCAGCGCCTAACACCAACCGCCAACGGAGCATGATCCACACCTGGCCATGGGGAAAACGATGTCTGAGGGTGTATCTCAGTCATAAAACATCCACCATACCCATCCGCCTGCGGAAAGAAAAGCCCCGCAAGCCTTCCACCGGATAGCATTTTTCGCAAAATTATGAGATACTAAGGTTATCTTTGTATCAAGGGTCTTTCCACGTGGTGGGCGATTGCTTCTCCATCCTTGCACGGATATTCTTTGGGCAAGTTGCAAGGAGCAACACCATGAATAGAAGAAGGACGGTTCTGTTTCGATGGGCTTGTTTTTATCCGATGGACGCCATGATGGAGACAAAGGAAAAGAAGGTGGTTCGGAATAGCTGGTCGATGAGGGAAGTTGCTTATCTCCACCAGGAGGCCGGGAGGAAAAAAGGCAGGACAGGCTGGCTCTGGCAGACCGGGATCGGCTTGGGTGTGGTGATAGGGGTGATGTTGGTGGTTGGTTGTGGAGGCGGGGAGAAGAAAAAGCCGTCGCCGCCGCCGCCCCCACCTCCATCGGCCGAGACGCCGCCGCCCGGAGGGCCTCAGCCGCCGGGTGCAGAACAACCACCCGGTCAGCCGGGTCAGCCGCCCGGACAACCCACCGGGGAACAAAAACCCCAAGAAAAACCTAAACGCCCCGAAAAGGTAGAAGATTGGAAGCGGGAGGATTATTTCACCGCCAAGGCCGAGGGGGACCCGAAATTGGTCAACGCCCTTCAGCATTTTGCTCAGAAGTTTGTCGGTAAACCGTCGGCCGCCTTGATGTTGGAAGAATTGATCAAGGTAGAGGTTCCCCCGACGCCGAAACCGGAACAGAAGTCGGGCCCGCCCGGAGGGCCGGGGGTTCCACCAGGGGCGCCGCCTGGGGTACCGCCCGGAGCGGTTCCTCCCCCCGGACAAATCCCGTCGGAAGGCCCCGGGTTTTCGCCCGGAATGCCGGGGATGATGGGACCAGGCGGCCAACAAAAAGCGATCCAACTCTCGCAACAAGCCCTCGAAATGGCCATCTATGCCTTGGTGCTCAATAATACCAAAGAGGCCCGGGAGATCATCGGCAAGATTCTTGCGGGCAAGATCGACACGGGCATGGATCGGCTGGCTGTGGAACGGGCGCTCAATGCCTTGGCAGTGATCCCGACCCCGGAAAATGAACAGATGCTGTTGGCCGTGTTGCTCATGCCGGAAAAAATTCGTCCGCCCCTGCCCAAAGAAAAGCCTAGTGGGCCTGGTGGAATGCCGGGCGGTCCCGGGGGGCCGATCGGCCCGGGTAGGCCAGGTCTGGAGATGCCGCCGGGTGGTCCGGGGTATGGGCCGGGCTTTGGCCCGGGCGTCGGTGAACAAGTAACCGCCGCCTGGATGCAGCAAACGACGTTGGAGTTGGTAAAAAAAGTCGGCTCGGCCGCCGTGCGGGAAAAACTGGCCCAATATCTTGTCGATCCCAAGGTACCGTTGGAGGTCGTCCAGCGGTTGGGCGCATTTTTGTACGAGCCGCACCCGGCCAATCTGCGGGCACAGAAGCTATTTCTCCAAGCGCCGGACACTCCGGAAGAAACCCGCCGAAAACTTTTGGAGTATTTCATGAAATATAGCGCCGAGTCGTTGGCGCTAGTCTTGGGCGTGCCGACCGGTGCAGTTTCTGGCGGTCCGGGGATGTCGCCGGGCATAGGACCCGGAATCGGTCCTGGAGGAGGCCCGGGCTTCGGACCGGAAATGCCCGGGGTGGGGCCTGGAGCGATTCCGGCAGCGCCGGGCGGGATTCCTTCCATGCCTAGAGGTCCGGAAGGAGAACTGGCCCCTGGCATGCCCGGCGGATATGGTCCCGGTCCGGGTCTGCCGGGAATGCCGGGCGTTGGGGGAATGCCGACGGACCCCGAGTTGCCCTATCGGACAGCGGCAACTGTTTGGGGGCCAGAAATCCACACCTTTTTGACGGTTGCTTTGGGAAAGATCGACTCCCTGGAGGAGCAAGCGCCGATGGTGGTCTGGGCGGCCACCGTACCGACGGCCCCGATTCGGCATCAGATATACGAGGTCCTGAAGGCCCGGTGGTATGACGGCCCAGCCGGACTTCAAAAGGCAGGGTTTCCAAATCAGTGGGTCTCCGACCCGGCGATGGTGGTCTGCCTGAAACAGTTGCCGCGGGCCAAGGCGTTCAAATCGGGGACTATGCCTGGTTTAGGCTCTCCGGGAGTGGGCGGGCCGGGATATACCACTCCGGCAGGCAAGACGCTTCCCTCCGCTGTCCGAGAAAAACAACAGAAAGAACAAACCGAAGAAGATTGGCTTCGGATGTCAGGGGACCTGGTGCTGGCGCTCTGTCAGCGGTTCCAGCAGGCGGGTCTGCGGGAGATCGAATTAGCCCGGCAACAGCGGCGTCGGCCTGACTTTACCACCCCGATCCAAGACCTCCCCCTGCAACTCCATGAGCCGCAACTAACGCCCAAGCCCAGCTATCGAGCGGTATTGCCGGGCGAGGTGGGCAAAAAGATTTCTGGGGTAAACCTCGCGCCGACCCTCATCCACTACGTCCGGCTGGAACACAAGGAAAAGCCAAGCAAAGTGCTCGACGCCTACAAACGACAACTCAAAACCCGCCGGATTTATGAATCACAGCAGATGGTCTGGCTGGACGCCATCCAACCGGGCCGATCGGAAGAACTGCTCCGTTCGATCGACGTCGTGATCACCCGGGGCCAAACCAGCGGGGGAACACCCGGAGTAGGCGTGGGGATGCCCGGAAGAACTCCTGGTCGGGGTCCGGGGGCTAAAGAAAAAGAGGTCGAAGAACCGTTGGTGGTTCAGATTTTGGTGATTGAAATGCGCGACCCCAGCCAGGACCCCAGCCAAGCTCCTAAAGCCGCCCAAACTCCTAAAGAAAAGCCGTAACGATTCCGCCGCTTGAAGGGGATTCGTAGTCCTTCACCCCAGAGATTTTTGCGGGGTGGGGTGCGTCTGGGGCGGCAATAGGCTTCCCATTTTAGGAACTTATTCCTCTGGTAACCGTTCACCGTCCGGAGACATGCCCGTTTTTCGGCCCATTTTGCGATCTGAGGAACACCCTCTGTCCCGGCTGCTATTCACTCAGGCTAGATAGCCAAAGTTACAATCCCGGCCCCCTGGGAGCGGTTACTTCCTCTGAGAATCCCATGGAGCCAAGTACTATTTTTCCTCTTCCTCGTGGCGCCAGCGGCGGAGGGCTTTGTGGACCAGATGGGGCAGTAGCAGTCGGGGCGGCATCCGGAGCCAATGGGACCGCACATAAAGCAACCAACGGGCCGTCTGCCCAAGCCAGGTGGAGTGTTCTGGGAGTTCTGGCTGGATGGCCCATCGTATCAGCAGGTGCATGAGCGGACGGATGGGCCAGGGCGGACGCTCGGACTGGGCCTGTTGCAAAACTTCTTTCGGCGTAAGCCCCGGGAAACACCATTCGAGATGGGCCAAGGCGTACCAGAGCGGTCGGCCCAACTCCAACTGCCGGGCGCGGTGAAGCAGGTTCGGCCAAAATTCTGGTTCTGCGCCAAAGCATCGGACCAGATCGGCCATATCCACCAAGTCTCGCAGTGCGCCGCCAATTTCGCCGTCTTGAAAAAGGTGGGCGGCGCTATGCAGCAGCATGTCTGTGGGGCTGAGGACATAAAGCGGCGGTTCGGGCAGTGGGCGGGCGTCGGCCAAAAGTTTCTGGGGGTCCGGGTGCAGTCGGCCGGTTTCCGGCAGGATCGTATGATGCACATCCAGAGTGGTCTGCCTGGTGCGATGTTCTAACGGCGGCAGTTCGTGCATCCAGGCCCGATAATACCGTTGGTCGTAGGGATGGAGCTTCATGGGTTGCCAGCCGGCGGCCAACAGGGCCTGTTCCACTTGGGCCAAGTCGGCCTTGGGGACCAGAATGTCCATATCGGAAAAGAGCCGACCCTGAGCGGTCGGCAAACCGGCGGCCACATACGCCGCCCCCTTGAGCAGTACGATTTTCTGGGTAACCGGCCCGAGCACCTGCCGGACCTGATGGATTTCCCAGTGCATCATCGTGCGATGTTTCTCGGCCGTTCGAGAGGCGGCTTCCAGATGAGGGCGAACCGACTCGGGGATTCGCTCCACGCCCAACTGTTCTGCCTGATATCCAAGCCGACCTAAGAGCCGAGCGCAACGGGCCTGCCGAACCAATAGGTCCCAGTCGGCCAAGGCCAAATGGGTCATTTGCTCAGGCTCTCGAAGGACCTGAAGCAATGGACGATTGGCGGAAGGGGCGTAGGACATTAGGACGGCTCAGACATTTCGGGCCACTCGGACGAAGAAACACTGGCAGAACATTCAGGCGGGCGGTCCATAAGGCGTTCGAACCACAGGACGGCCTCGTCCAACTTGCTATATCGGAATTTATAGCACCCCTGGGCTTGGTCGAGCAGGGCGGCCAGGGTCTGAAAGCCGGTGGTCCCCAGCAGACTGTAATTAAAGGAATTGTCGGCCAAGCGGAGGAAGGCCAAGGCTTTGGGCAGGGGGCTGAATTGGGTCGGACAACCGGGTTCGAACTTCGGAAACACCACCCAGCCGACCGGCGCCGGCGTCTCCATCCCGGCTACCGTCTCTCGACGCGGCCGAACCAGGGCAATCCCGCCCCGGACCGGATCAGGCCAAGTAGGACCGACAAGGCCCTCGCAGTCCCGCTGCCGGATCAGCTCGATCGAGGCCCCTTTCAGGCAAATGGGCCGGGCCAGGGGAACCAACTGGCTGTCGGGCAACCGAATCAGTGCGATTTCGTCGGAAAACACCCGCCAACCCCGTAACGCCAACGCCGCACAAAGGGTGCTTTTTCCGGACTCGGCTAGGGCTGACAGGACCAAACAGCGTCCCCCTCGTTCCAACACGGCAGCATGGATCATCAGATACCAGTGGGCCAGATTAGCGACGGCCCAGTTCAGGCCCCATTCCAGCATGGCAGGGGCTAATCGCCGTGGATGCGGATTAAAGGGGACCTCGGTGTCGCATTGGCAGAAGACCTGGGGGCGAATCCAGCGGCGCAATCCCCGCCCCGGCAGGACTCGGAGATGGATGTCGGCGAAAGGGGCCTCCGGGATCACGGGGAAGTGAGCGTAGGAGTCGGCCAAGGCGCGGGCGATCTCGGGCAACGGAGATTGAATACGACACAGGAAGGGGCCGGTGCGGATGCAAACACCTCCCCAGCGAAGTTGATGACGAAGTGCATTCAGAGAACATTGTGATACGATCACGCCGTCGCCCGTTCAACCAAAGACAACTGTTCCAACTGGGTGAGAATCGGTTGCAGCCGATCCAGAGGGAACTCCTCTGCCGAGAAACCGGTCTGCTCCAACAGACGCCGCCACAACGTTTCTTCGGTTAGGGGACCGTCCTGCAACCGTCGGAGCACCTCAGCGGAAAGAGCGTCCACAAGATGCGTATCCCCACTGGCGGAGTGAAAGACCAGAACAAATTCTTCCCCCGGCCAGGCGTGGAACTTCAAAGACGAAGCAGTCAGTAAACGCCATCGTGGAGCGGAAGCCCAGTCCATGACCCACCAGCCGCCTTACGGTTCGGGAAGATCGCTCGGAGGGTCTTCGAGCCAACCGGCCCCGCCCGTTTTTTCGGCCTGTTGGAGCTGTTGGCGGAGCTGTTCGATCTGCTCTTCCGAAAGACCAGCTTTTTTGGCGGCGCTGATGGGGGTGACGTTAGTTCCATTGCCGCCCGTTTGGCCCCAGGCCGAGCGATTGGGCAACGTGAGGATCAATGGGGCGCCAGAAAGCACGGCGCGAAATAGCCCCCGTCGGCTTTTGCGGCGACGCTCTTCGGCCGAAAGCGAACCTTGCTCCCCGGCGGCAGGCGAATGGCCCTGGGCGTTCGCGATAGAAAAGCTTCGGGGCGTCTCGCTCATTGCTGAAAACTCCTTAGAGAATCTTAGAGTATTATACTTTGCTAGGATGAAGAATGCTAGCAATTGGGGGTAGAAAAATTATTTTCAGCGAACCCCCCTCTCCGGGGGGCGGTTTGCGAAACCTGATAATGGGCAACCAGTTGAAAAAAGTGCCTTTTCCAGATACCAGTCTTTTCTCTGGAGAAATGGTTTCAAGAAGGCCCCTCTTTGGCGGTAAAAAGATTTCTGGCAGGGGCAGAATCGCCGCTTTCCCGGCAGCGCGTGGAGCTTTCTTTTAATCTATTTTTTAGAGGGCCTTGGTAACGCAGTCTGTAAGGCTGTTACCAAACCTGTCCACTAGCCCCTGGTTCTCCCTCAGCCGACGTAGGGAACCCTCTCCGTCCAGACGGTCCTACGACCAGTTGGTCATCGGGCCGCCAAAACGAAGAGGAGGCAGAAAAAAGCGGAAGAAGTTTCCTTGTTTGTTTTTCGAGACAGACCGACGCCATGAAATCTGTCCAGGTTGGGTTCGTGCTGTTCATGATGGGAGTGTTGGCTGCTGGTTGCGGGCAGTCCAGCGGATGGACCGAACCTCTCGCGACTCCCGCGGCAGAACCAACGTGTTCTTCCCCTCAGACAGGATGGATTTTGAGAGTCGGCTCGGTTTCAAAATATCCTAAGAAAGAAATCTCAACGTTTCAACCTTTGAAAAATTATCTGGAGGAAGCCTTGCGGCCGTATGGAGCGGCGGGTTGCGACATGGTGGTCTGCAGGTCTGTGGAGGAAATGGCCCAACGGATGCAAAAAGGCGAAGTGGACCTTTATATCGACAGCGCTTGGCCGGTGGCGCGGGTCTGCACGCTTTGCGGGGCGACGCCTATCCTCCGACGGTGGAAGGGCGGAGAAGCCGAGTATCGAGGAGTGATCTTCGTCCGGACGAAAAGCGGCTTGACCGAGGTAAAGCAATTAAGCGGCCGTGTGATTGCCTTGGACGACCCTACTTCGACGAGCGGCTATTTATTGCCCCTGGGCGCCCTGGCGGAAGCAGGTCTGCGATTGCAACCGGTCAAGGAGGCGTCCGATCCTGTACCCGAGGACAAGGTGGGCTACGTCTTCGCCGGCGATGAGGAGAACGTGTTTTTTTGGGTTTTACGAGACAAAGCAGCGGCCGGGGCGATCAATGAAAAGAAGTTTTTGGAATTTACGGCGTCTTATCCTGAGCAATTTATGGTGATACGATACACACCCTTTGTACCTCGGCATGTCGTCTGCCAACGGCGAGATATGGACCCTGCCGCCGCGGCGGCAGTACGGCAGGCACTTCTTGAGATGGATCAGACGAACTCCGGACGCCAAGCGTTGGCGAACTTTCAGAAAACCGCCAAATTCGACGAGTTCCCCGACGGCGGCGACGCCGCTTTACAACCCATTCGCCGGGCCATCCAACTTTTGGACTCATTCAAGATTCCCTAATAAACAGAGGCGCAACCATTTTCCCACCAGAGGCTACTTCAGTGCATGAGCAACGCAAGTTCTTCAACTTTTCCGGGATAACGTGGCGATTTGCTGGGTATAGCTCCGCCCTGTTGATCGGATTTTGTCTGGTAATCACACAGACGACCTCTCGATGGCAAGAAGAGGAAATTCGCGCCCGGTTAGAGGAAAAGGGGCAGGTGTTGGTTTCGGTGTTGGTACGAACATGCGCCGACTTCCTGGATACGCTCAATATCAAGCAACTTCGATTGGCCGCATGGGACGTCTCGTCGTATCCTGAAGTAATGTATATTTATATCTTCGACGCCCAAGGCCGTATCCTCACCGACGGCACTTCCACGAATCGCTTCCGAAACATGGTACTTGCTGATCCCATGGCGCAAAAGGCCGTTCAAACCACCAGCATGTACCTGCAATACGCTCCTCATCTGCTGGAAGTTTGCAGTCCTGTCTATCTAGGGGAAAAGAAAGTCGGAGGCGTGCGGATCGGGCTTTCCACCCGGCATATCGAGCAAGAAATTGCCGCCCTCCGAAAGAGGAACTTTTCCATCGGCGCTCTGTTTGTCTTAACAGGCATTGGGATAAGCTGGTTGGCCGCCCGGAGGATCGTTCAGCCGATTGTTCAATTGACCAAAGCGACCGTGCGTCTCGGCCAAGGAGAGTTTGATCTTCAGATTGATCAGAGCGCCCAGGATGAAGTCGGTCAATTAGCGGACGCTTTTCAAAAGATGGCTGTCCAGCTCAAAACGACCACCGTCTCCCGAACCTATCTGGATAAAATCCTCCAGTCGATGAGTAACGCCCTGATGGTGGTCAGCCCAGCGGGGCTCATTCAGACCATCAATCCCGCTCTGAGCCGATTGTTGGGATATTCGGCGGCTGAACTGATCGGCCAGCGATGGGAAACCGTGTTGGAAGATACTTCCGAACTGGAACCCCTTTTCTATGCGTCTCCGCCGGACAGTTCCTTAGGGCCGATCGAAAAAACGTATCTCGCCAAAGACGGCCGACGGATTCCGGTGCTTGTGTCCGCCTCCTACATGGCCAATCCGATTGCCGGGTTGGTCTGTGTGGCCGAAGATATCACGGAACGAAAACGGATCGAAGAAGAACAAGACGCCTATCGACGCCTGCTCGAAGGCATGAACCGGATTTTGCAGGCGGGTTTGAGATCGCCCACCGAAGAGATTCTGGCTCAGGAGTGTCTTACCGTGGCGGCGGAGATCACCGGCAGCAATTGTGGCTGGGTGGGCGAACTGAACTCCGAAGGGCGTCTGGACACGTTGGCCATCAGCGCCCAAGGCTGGAAACTCTGCCGGATGGAACCCACGCAGGCGGCCAAAGCCGTCCGCAATATGGCGGTCCGCGGGTTGTGGGCTGAGGTGATCCGACGCGGCAGACCGGTGATCATCAACGAACCGGAAAATCATCCGGCTCGAGTGGGCGTTCCGGAAGGGCATTTGTCGATTCGCCGCTTTTTGGGTGCGCCCTTCTATCAAGGGGATCGGCTGGTCGGTATGCTCGCCTTGGCCAATAAGGGAACTCCTTACACCCGGCAGGACATGGAGAGGGCTTCCGTTTTAGCGGGGATATTCATCGAGGCCCTGATGCGTAAACGAGCTGGGGATCAATTGCAAGAATATGCCGCCGCCCTGAAAAAAGCCAACGAAACATCCGAAGAACTTCGCACGGCGGCGGAGTTGGCAAACCGCGCCAAAAGCGAATTCTTGGCCAACATGAGCCATGAAATCCGCACCCCCATGACGGCCATTCTCGGGTACGCCGACCTCTTGACCGACTCGCTCCAGCAGCCCGACCAGAAAGAAGCCGTCGAAATCATCAAACGAAACGGCCGCCATCTTTTGGCTCTGATCAACGACATCCTGGACCTATCGAAAATCGAGGCGGGAAAACTTTCTCTGGAGCTATCGGTCTGTTCTCTGCAATCGCTGTTTGCCGAAGTGGTTTCCATGATGCGGGTGGCCGCCCAATCCAAAGGGTTAGCCCTCAAATTGAAATACTCCAGTCCGGTTCCGCAAACGATTAGGACCGATCCGGTACGGTTTCGGCAAATTTTGGTGAACCTGGTCGGCAACGCCGTCAAGTTTACGGAAAGCGGGGAAGTCTGCATCCAGGTCCGATGTATCGATCCCGAGGGACCGAATCCTCGCCTCCAATACGAAGTATCGGACACCGGTATTGGGATAAGCGAAGAGCAAATGGGCCGTCTCTTTCAGCCATTCCAACAGGCCGACGCCTCTACCTCCCGCCGATTTGGCGGCACCGGATTGGGGCTGACGATCAGCAAACGGTTGGTGGACGCCCTGGGTGGAGAGATCGCGGTCCGAAGCGTCCTCGGCGAGGGAACTACGTTTACCGTAACGATTCCTACCGGTCCGCTGGAGGGCGTTCCGTTTCTGGAACATCCCACGGAAACCGGCGTTTTTCAAGCTCCTCCGACGGCGACTTCGGGACATTGCCCGCCGCCTACCCCCCAAATCCAACTCCATTGCCGAATCCTCTTGGCCGAGGACGGCGAAGACAACCAACGGCTGATTCGTTTCCTCTTAGAGCGGTTGGGCGCCGAAGTGGAAGTGGTCGAGAACGGCCAAATGGTGCTCCAGAAAATCTTCGGCGATTCCCAATCCGTCGAAGGAGGCATTGGTTCTGCGTCGCCGAACGAACGGTTCGATCTTATCCTGCTGGACATGCAGATGCCTCTGCTTGACGGCTACGAAACTGTTCGCCGACTCCGGCGCAGGGGTTATACTGGTCCGGTGATCGCACTGACCGCCCATGCGATGAAAGAAGACCGCGAAAAGTGCCTCCAGGCCGGCTGCA
>JAKPGL010000046.1 GCA_029550925.1 Planctomycetota bacterium | reverse complement strand
AAATGGGTGGAGATTTTCCAGGGGCTGTTGGTGCTGGCGGTGGTGGGGCTGGCCGTGTTGTTTGGGGCGGCCATTGCCGACCATTGGCTTGTGCAAGGGGGCTTGCCCGGTTGGACGCGGTGGGCAATTTGGCTGGGGTTGGCTGGTTGGTCCGTGGTTTATTTCTGGGTCAAGGTGCTGCCGCTGCTTGTGTATCGGATTCATCCGCTCTATGCGGCGCAGACGATCGAGTCGGCCAGACCGTCGCTGCGGAATAATCTGATCAATTTTCTATTCTTGCGGAATGATCCCCGTTGGGCGCCGGCGCCGGTGGTCCGGGCGGTAGAAGAATCGGCGGCTCAAGAACTGATCCATACCCCGCCGGAAGCGGTGGTAGATCGGCAGCCGGTCATTCGGCTGGGATACGGCCTGGTGGCTGTGGCGGCGGTGTTGGCGGTGTATATCATTCTGTCGCCGAAGAGTCCGTTTGTTTCGTTTGGGCGGGTGCTTTGGCCGTGGGCCGATATTCCGGCGCCAACCCGTGTACAGATCGAAGCGGTTGAGCCGGGCGATACACTCGCCCAGCGAGGCGAACCGGTCCGGGTATCGGCCCAGGTCCGCGGCCTGGCCGAGGGGGAAGAAGTGCTTTTCTATTATTCGACGGCAGACGGGCAAATTGTCCGGCAGGCCATTCCCATGAAACAGGACCAGCCGGGCCAACCCCGGTATAGTTTGCCCGTGGATAGTTTCATTGCCCGGCAGGATACCGAGTATTCGATCCAGGCTGGCGACGCCCGCACCCGTACCTACCATATCCAGGTAGATATTCCGTTGGTGATCACGGCGGACCGGCTTATGTACGAATATCCATCTTACACCGGCCTGGGCCGGGCCGAAGTCCGCGGTCAGGGCGACATCCGAGCGGTCGAGGGCACAAAAGTAACCATTCAAGCGTCGGCCAATCAGCTCTTGAGTCAGGCAGAGATCGACCTGGACGGTCAAGGGCGCTGGCGGCGGCCAATGCGCGTGGAGGGGCAATCGGCCAAGGGCGAACTACAGCTTCGGCTCCATCCGGAAGATCCCCAGCGACCGGAGTACGGCAGTTATCTCCTGCGGGCGCAGACGGTGGACGGTCGGACGAACCGTCGGCCCAACCGGTATATGATCGAGGTCTTGCCGGACCGACCGCCTCGGGTTAGCCTACGGCTGGGCGTGCTCGAGGAAACGCCCGAAGAAATCGAATTGCCGCGGGGCCGGGCCGTCGAAATTCACGTGGAAGCCGAGGATGCGGATTTTGGCCTCCGTCGGGTGAGCATCCAGTTGCAGAAACAGGGGCAGATGTTGGACTCGCCGCTGTTATTGGATTGGAAACATCCGAGCGGAATGGGCGGCGGTTCTGAGGCCCAAAGTTCCCCGTCCACCTCGTCCGGTTCTGCCAAGGCAAAACCGGACGGGCATCAGGGCCTCTTCCAGGCCAGTTGGCAGTTCCTGCCAGCCAAACTAGGACTAAAACCGGGCGATGTGGTCTTCTATTGGGCCCGGGCCGAGGATACGAAACTCCCGAAGCCGAACGTGGCCGAGACGCCTCGTCGGCGGATCGTGATCGTCGAGGACCCGCCCGGACAACCGCCGTCGGAGCAGCCGCCGCAAGCTGGTCCGGGTCAACAAGCGCCCGGCTCTGGGCAGCAGCCCGATACGCCTCCCCAAGAGCAGCCGCCGGACCAGCAGCAGGAAAACCCGCCTCAGGAAAAGCAAGGGCCCATGCAGCCTCAAGAAAAGAGGGAACAAGGCCCGGCAGGTAAAGAGGGGATGAAACCTCAGGCCGGTCCCCAAGATAAACAACCCTCGGACCCCCCCCAGGCCCCCCCCTCGGAGCAACAACCTGGCAAGGCCGGCCCAAAAGAACCCGGCCAGGAAAAGCCTCAGCCCGGCCAGAAAGAACAACCGGGGCAAGAGAAATCGGAAGCTGGGCAAAAGCAACCCGGCCAGGAAATGACGGAACCCGGCCAAAAACAACCGGGGCAGGAAACGCCGCCACCTGGGCAGAACCAACAACCTGGCCAGGAAAAGCCGCCTTTGGGACAGAATCCCCCGGATCGAGAAAAGCCAGAGCCGGGCCAGCCAACTCCCAAACCAGAGCAGGGTTCGGAGTCTGGGGCTAGTTCAGCCCACCAGCCGCCCTCGGCAGGCCAGGAGAGTTCTTCTGCCAAATCGTCGCCGTCGGGTGGTCAAGAGACTTCTGCGGGCAAACAACCGCCTTCGGGCGGCAATACGTCGGCGTCGGCCAAACAACAACCTTCGGGAGCGGAAGGCCCGCTGGAAAACCAAACTCCTGCAGGGCAACCTACGGGCAAGGAGCGGCCCGAGTCGGCTTCGGAGGCCGGCGGGGTCAAATCGCCGCCCCAGCGGGTTGATCCAGTAGCCAATCCCGGCAAAGCGTTTGAGGAAATCCTCCAGGATCGCACCCAGCAGGAAAGGGCCGCCAAACAGCCGACTGCCAAACCGGAAGGTCAACCAGAAAGTAAATCCATCGCCCAACCGGAAAGCAATTCCGGCGGCAAACCGGAAGGCATCGAATCGTCTTCTGCGGCAGGCAAAGAGAAACCCACTCCGGCCGAGGCCAAGCCGACGCCCGCTCAGCCGAAATCCGCCCAGCCGGGGCAATCCGGTCAGGGAAAAACATCCCCCGAAAAAGGTCCGCCGGAGGCGCAAGAGGCCAACCAACCTCGACCAAGTCCGCCCGGTGGGAAGCCGCCCGGCGACCAACCGACGCAGGAACCCCAATCGCCCTCGATCAGCAAAAAGCAATCGCATAGCCGGGGCGACCAAAGCGGCGATCGCTCCGGCGGCGGGCAACAAGGCGGCGGTCAGCAGGCGCCCCAGCCGGGCGCAGGGACTCCGGGCAGTCAATCGCCAGCCGATCAGGGCGGAGGCGTTTCCGAGCAACCCGGCCCAGGCCAACAAACGAGCCGACCTGGCCAGGAGACGGAGGCTCCCAAACCGACCGGTTCTTCCGGCCAAGAGCGGGGACCGGGGCAATCGGCGGGCGAACCCGGCGCAGGCCAAAAACCTGGAGAACAGGCTCCTGGCAGACCCTCTCCCATGGAAAAATCGCCGCTGGAAGGGCAGCAGGGCGCCGATGCGGAAAAACCCACCGGCCAGATCGGCCAAAAGCCGCCTCCAGAATTGCCCCAAGGAGCAGATCGCCCGGGCGGTCGGCCGGACCAGCCGAGCACGCCCACCCCCGGCAGTTCGTCGGCCAAGCCGTCGGCCCATGGGGCGGGCAATCCGGAAACTGGCGGCCAGCCCGGCCCCAGCGGCGGCCCCGTCATGCCCAACGAGCCTCTGCGCGGCGATGAGGCGAATCTGGAGTACACCCGGCAGGCGGTGGATATGGCGCTAGAGCATCTTCGGGATCGACTCCGGGAGGGCGACCTACGGATTTTGGAAAAACTCCGCTGGAGCCGGGAAGATGCGGAAAGTTTCCTGCGCCGCTGGGAGGAGATGAAACGCCAGGCGGCCGAAGCGCCAGCAGGCAGCCCCGAACGAAAACAACTGGACGAAATGCTCAAGAATTTAGGGCTTCGGCCGCGCGGGGTAAGCCGGGTAGGTGAGCAAGCTAGGCCGGATGAGCTGCGTCGGCTGCGGGAAGGTCGCACGGCGCCGCCGCCGCCCGATTGGGCGGAACAATTCCGAGCCTTCCGTCGCGGCATCCGCGGCCAAGAAGAATAAGAAGAACAGTTTTCTCCCTCGCCCCACCGCGGGAAAGGGTAGTCTGCGTAGCAGGCCGGATGAGGGGGGCTTTCGCCTCTCCCCTGGCCGTCGAGAGGCCGGCCAACCGGCAGGTTGGCCGGGTGCGGGGGAACAAGCGGGCAGCACAAAGGCGCCCGGACTGCCGCTTGCGCGGGAATGACAATAGAGTCCCCCCCTTACCCTAACCCTCTTCCGCAAAGGGGAGAGGGTAGATAGCGTCTCCCCCGGCTTTCGGCGTAGGCAGAGCCTACGCCCCTACCGGACTGTACTGCGAAGGGCAGAGGGGAGTCGGTGCTGACGGGGGGGAAGTGTTATCGTACTTCAAGCATCATTCCGGTTTGCCGGGATGGGTGAAGCGATCGGCCCAGACGCGGGTGATTCCGATAAACCGATCGCCCCACTGTTCGGAAGGTTCGATCTCGCTGCCTTCGTGCCATTCGTTGAAGGAGGTAATCAGGACCCAATCGGGCCGGGCGGCGATGGCGGCTTGCCATTGCAGGGCGTAACTATGGCCCTCAAAACGGGAGGCCTTGAGGCCGGGTTTGCGGATCTTCGTGTCGTCGTATCCGGGGATGACCGTAAGGGTAGCGATTTTGTTTTCTTTTCTGGCCAGGGCGACCCAGGAAGGGAACTTTTCTTCACACCAATCCCGCACTTCCTGCACATATCGGCCCTTGAGATGCCCGACGGTATTGTAGGTATGGATGCCGTCGAACAGGCGGGCGGCCTCCCGGCTCATCTGATCGCCGATCAGCACCACGCCCTGGGGATAGTTTTGGCGGATCTGGTGGACGGCCTTTCGCCAGCCGTCCAGGCCCAACTCGTCCAAGGCCCGGGCATAAATAAATAGCACCGGCTTTCCCTGCCAGCGGAGCCAGGCCGGATGGTCGGCGTAGGTTTTAAGGACCTCCAGCAGTTCCTGGGCGGCGTTTTCCGGGGTTTTCTGGCCTCGGACGGTTTCGTAGTAGATGGTAGCCTGTAACCCAGCCTTTTGACAGGCCTGGAGGATACGAGGCATGGCCCGGTCGGTAAAATCGCCCCGGCCCCACCAACTGACAATCCAGCCGTGGATGCCCGCCTGCTTGGACCACTCGGCGTGTTGGCGGATCACCTTCGGGTCATGGGAATCGTAGGCGCCCAGCTTGGGATAATTGGTGCTGGAGGCGATCTGTTTTTTCTCCTCATCGACGCCTTCCCAATGACTCCAGCGTCCGCTGCCATCGGGGGATTTGGGATTGCCATACCAGGGATAGTAGAAGGTCAACACTTTTCGGGCGGGCAGGGGCGGCGGGACGGAACCGGTTTCTTCCGCCCAGGCCATAGAAACCAGACCGACCAATATCCCACTCATTCCGCCCAGGAACATCTGAGACCAAAATCGTCGCATGGTTTTTCCTCCGATCACCGGTAAAGACAAAAAAAGACATCCTTCGGATGGAAAGCCACGGCGTTGTCCAACCGGGCGCATCCGCCGTATTCTCAGTAATTTACCAAACCGCACGATGAGAAACCAGTAGCAAGCAGTGGGTTGCAGCCGGCGCTTTCAGACCGGCTTGATTACCGGGGGACCGGCATACTTACGGTCGAACAGACCATGGCGCCGAGGAGAGATTCCCTTTGACCAAACCAGATCAGAGAGAGACGGACGCGGGAGTGCGGCCCATCGGTTTTCCCGGTCTATTTAGAAGGGGCGGCCGGTTTGAAATCCGGCGGCGGGGTGATCCGGCCGCAAAACTTGCAGCCGATCAGGAAGAGATTTTGTCCTTGATGTTCGACCGGAATGGAACGGACGACCTCGGCCAGGAAATAGCTGGCGGTTTCTCCCTCTCCCAAAACAACCACCAACCGACGAAAAGAAGGCTCTTTTTCCATAAAGAAACCAATGCCGCCAGCGGAAATATCTTTACACTGGACTGCGACAAAATCTTCCGGCCTAGGGAATTGCCCCTCCGAATATGGGGCGATTTTTTGACGGTATCGGTAGAACCGCCGGACGAACTGCCGATGTTCGTCCGGAATGAAGGATCGAAGCGGATGAAAAGGCAGCGGCTGCCGTTCTATCGGTTGGGCGAGTTCGTGAAGAGCCGCGACGAGGGCAGGGGAAATGGAGGTAGGGTCCGTTTGAAGCCCGGCGCAAAGTTCTTGAATTACTTTGCTGGTCTGTTGAGTGCGTTGATACACTTTGCGGAGTTCTTCTTTTAAATGGATGGTTTCCGTTTGATCAAGACCACAAAGGACCATCTTTTGTTCGTTGCCCTCGGCCAGAGGTTTCAACGTCCAACAGACGCGGCGTTTTTGTCCGCTTTTATCGAGCAGATGGCTTTCAAATTCGATGGGGTTCTTTTCGCTTCGGGTCTTGCGAAAAAGAGTGTGGATCATTTCTACTTGTTCTGGCGTTACGAAGACGTCCCAGAAAGGTCGATATTGAATTTCTTCCAGAGAAAAGCCGGCGATTTTTTGGAGCGTGGGGTTGATCTGTAGGATTCGGCCTTCGTGATCCAAAGTGACTACAAAGGCGTCGATCATCTCCATGACGCTTTGGGCGATGCTTTGGTGTTGTTGGAGTTCTTCCTCGGCTTTGATCCGAGCCAACGAGGAGATCAATAGGTAACTAATGGTCTCTGCGAATTGGATGTCTTCCATGGTAAAGGATCGCTCCTGTCGGGCAAAGACGCCCAGCACTCCGAACGGTTTGCCGCCCACGACCAACGGGAGCATCAAGGCGCCGCCCACACGCATATTGCGTAAAAACAGATCGGTAAAACGAGTTTCTTCCAGAAGATTTTTCGTACTGATGGGGGCGCCCGCCTGGAGGGTATAGGCGGCCATGGAACAGGTTGAGTCCTGGGAGTATTGATGATGTAGCACGTCGGTCAATACCCCTTGTTTGGCCAGGGTAGCGATCCGAAAGGCCAAGGCGGAACCCGACTCCACCACTTGCCCCACCCCAATTCGGTCCAATTCCAGGACCTCGGCAATCATGGCCGCCGCATCTTCCAAGAGCACGTTCAGGGGGGGTTGGACAGTGGTACGTCGGCCAAAAGCCAACACAGCGGCCTGCTGTTTGGCCCGGGCATCCATCGGGCCGGCCTTCTGGTCCAAACCAGCCAGTAATGACTCCACTCCCGCCAGATGATCTGCGGTCGTCTTTTCCGTTGAATAAGGCATCGTCCTAGCTTGTCTCTGCCCAAACACCCTACGAATCCAGAATCCCTATAAAAAGCATAGGACGTCATTTCCAGTAAGGCGGCGAATCCGGGGCAATTTCCTCTGCTCTTCCCTACCCGGACTTCCCCATACCTCCCACCGGATACCTTCGGGCAGGAGTAAGCCCATCTTTGGGGGACCGTTTAAGTTCGGAAACCCCTCTATAAGGGGGTATTTCAATAGCAAAAAGAGTTAGATGGCGGTCGTTTTCCGAAACTCTCGGGGTTGTCCGCGCTTGATAAAAACCCTTCCGAAGGTGTTGTAGGGGAGGGCGAATCGCCTTCGGAAGGAGATCGGCAGAGGCGGAGAAAATGGAGGTTTTTCGAGAAAACCGCCCCAAGGATTTCCGGGAACAGGCGGCGGGGGGGTTAGTTGCCGCCTTTTATGGCGGATGAAGACTTCGGGGAGGAATCGGCTGAGGTAGGGTCGGCGGCCTCGGAGGTTCCTTCGGCCCCAAGGGCTTGAACCACCGCCTCCGCTCGATACAACGGGAGATGGCGGTAATAGACTTCCAAGGTACAAGCAGCCAACGAAGTTTGAAAGAGTCGGCCTCCTGAGGCGCCCCACCTTGGATCTGGGTTCCAACTGCCCGCTGCATGCCCCTTTTTCACTTGCAGATCGACCAATATCCGGCGCATACGGTCGTTCCATCGGTTCCATTCGGGGCCGCCATAATGATGGAACACCTGAGCGGCGTAGTACCAATAGTAAATGTTGACCTCTTTGGCGTCCGGGGGATGCCGATCCAAAAGAAACCGCACTCCTCCTCGCAGCCCGTCATGGTTTCGGGGCCAACCCAGATATTGCCGACATAAAAGGGCTTCCGCTGTCATCGCAGGACTGGCCTGCATACCTGGTAAGTAACCATACTTAGTTCCTGTCGGATCGGTTTGTGCGGAGTTGAGATATTGAGCGGCTTTCAGGAGGGTTTCGGTCGGCACGTTCAGGCCCGCCATCCGACCGCTATTCAGGGCCATCAGTTGCCAACCGACCATACTGGTATCCCCGGCTTCACCCGGTTGATAGCGCCATCCGCCGGCCGGATGTTGGGCCTTGACGATAAAATCCAGAGCGAGTTGGGCGGCCTCTCGAAGCTGGCTGTCGCCCGTCAGGGCATACGCTTCGCACAGGACGATGCTGGCCAAGCCGTGGGCGTACATCCGGCCGAACCCCGAGTCTTGGAGATCGCCGTTCGGTTTTTGACGTTCTAACAGCCACGCTAAGGCGGCCCGCACCACCTGGGCGTATTCCCCCTGACGATGGGTTTGTCCGGCGCCTAACATGGGCAGCAAAGCCAACGCGGTACCGGCGACATCGCTTTCCACTCCGGCGCCGTCGCATTGGCCTTGGCAGTCGGCCGTTCGATGAAATGCATGTAAACTGAAGGAGCCGTTGGGATTTTGATGTCGGCTGATCCATCGAAGCGCCCGGGCTACAGCCGCCTCCGTAACCGAGGTGCCTCCTTGACTGTAAAGAATTTGATTCCGGATGTTTGGGTCCCGGCCTCGCAGCAACGAACCGGGCTGTAGCGCCGGTGTCGGGGCCTCGATCAACGGATTCGGCGGCAGCTTCGACGAAAGCGGACGCCGTAAACCAGAATCCAGCGGGTCCCACTCCAACGTAGGATCGCCTAATATGTCCTTGACCGACAAAGGTTCAAACGCCAACCCCCCTTCGTCAAACTCTGGACGAAGGACCTTGATTTCTGGCTGGTGTCCCAATTCCGTCTCTAAATCATACGGGCCTATGCTATCGGAAAGGATCAGGGCGGTCTCTTTTTGGTTTTCAGGAATCCACAGAGCCAAAAGCAACAGGGCTGCCATATGAAGCAGCAGACTTACTAGCCAGGCCGGCAAATTTTTGAGCCAGTCTTGGATTCGCAGACGCCACGGTCGGCCTTGCTGAGCCTGCCGAAGCCGCTGGCGGAACGCTCGTTCGGCGGCAAGAATGCGTCGGCGGGGTATAGCAGCCGGGGTTCCTTTCCCTTCGGAAACCCCCAGATGAGCCGCTGAAGATGCAGATTTCTCCTGGCCGGACTCCCTTCGCTCTCCGGGCAACCCGGATTCCCCAAGAGCAGGCGTCCCAGAAGGGCTGTCCGCCCAAGGAGACTCCGCCGCCTTCGAGCCTTCCTTCGGCAAAGCAGTTTCTTTTGGCCGAGTTGGCTTACCCTTCGGAGAAACCAAAGGAAGAGCAGGCGGCGATTTCTTCGGGGCTGAAATGCCGCCGGCAGGTGAAGAAGATGTCTTTGCCGAAAGATTCTCAGAAGGCTGGGCCGGGGGCTGTTGGGCCGCCTGCTGCCGCAAAAGTCGCCAGGCCGCCTGCTCCTGTTCCTCGGTAAGCTCAATGCTGGTTCCGCACCGCCAACAATCGGCCGCTCGGAGCCAAAGCCGAATCGACATCGGCGCCCCACAGCCCGGACAGGCGCAGGCCAGCACACCTCCATCCAACCAAATCTCACCCGGTGCTGAATGGGAAACCCCCGGGCTGGAATCTTCCTCCGCAGCCGCCGTGACTGCCGCCACATCCTGATCGCCGCCCACCCCGGCAGCCCCCGCAGACTCTCCAGCGCCGGCCCCTTGCCGATCGAAAATATCCCGATCGAGAACATCTTTCTCCCTAGACGCCTCGGCGCTCTGAACCGAAGGCGGTTCGGCACCCGACATTTTCGGCAGATGAGGATCGCCTCCTGCAGTAGGCATCCGTCGGCTCTTTCAGGCCTAAGGGAACCAAAACGCCGCCTCTTCTCCAGAGGAGAAAACCCTGTCGGCTACTTCTCAGTGTAAAGCATTAGGTCAACGGTTGTAAAGAAGAAACCTCCCTCGAAGGCCGATTGCACGGTAGGACCTCAACCACTATAGCTTGAAGCCTAACATCATAAGGTTATCGCAAGCGGTTGTAGGTCGAAGGCGATACCGCAACCAGCTCCCTGGATCGGAAGTTTTCGCGGGCATGACAACGGGGGCTTTCCCATTCGGCTGAAATGTTACAACTCCTTTTCATTCCCCTTGTGCTCCTTGAACCCACTGTTCCCAAACAGACAGGGTTTGGGCCCAAGAAAATGTGGGACGATTCCGTCCGATCGAAATATTACTCCGCTTGGCGGAAATACTACCGGGACGAAAAACACGGCATCATTCCGGGAGAAAACACGCCCGACAAGCGTCGGCAGACTTCGGACAAATAGAAAAGATTTCGACGGAAGATCTTAAAGATTTCCGACTTGAGCCGGAGATTGTTTGTCGTAACTCATTACTAAATAAGCAGTTAATATCCCCGGCAGGATTCGAACCTGCAACCTTCGGCTCCGGAGGCCGACGCTCTATCCAGTTGAGCTACGGGGACTCAATGCCTACGAAGGGCCAACTGCCTCTGCACCCTCACACACCCGGCGCCTACCCAACAGGGGGTTCGGCCGAGCCGCTTGGAACCTCGTGATGCCACCATCACCCCAGGTTATATTTGCTACGGCCTTTTCGCCCCGGATACCACGGGCTTCCCCAGGTTGGGATGACACAGACTCGCAGCCTCGGATGCAAAGGCTAGCCTGTAGATTAGCATGTTTACTCTTCCCTGAAAAGTAGCCCCTCCGGTAGGGTGGTTCGGAATCGAAATCACCGGCAAATCTTCACGGTCCCATAGCGGGGGAGATTTATACCACCTATAGGGAGAAGTTTGCGATCCCGTGGTGTTCTGGAGCCTCCCATTTTCCGGACCTCATGGCAGCAAAAGGACGGCAAGAGGCGGAGGGGTCGCCTTTCTGAGCTCCTATTACCGAGAGATACCCATGACCCGATCGAAACCGCCAGGCGTTTTGTCAGCGGAATGGTTCCTTCGGAAGCACGCCTACCGCGCAGCCTCCGGCTGGATCAGCGGTTGCATCTGGGCGATCCATTCTCCCAAGGTCATCCTCGGAAATCGCTCGATCATTTCCCCAGGCAGCGAACAGGAAAACTCTCGTTCTATGTCCAAAATGAGACCGACCAATTCAAGGCCGTCGGCGATCTGAAGCCGCCAGAGTTCCAGTAGGACATAGCAATCGTCCTGGGGCAAAAAGAGACTCCACCGGGGCCAGAAATAATAGTCTCGAATCCCTTTGCAAACGGCCTCCATCAGGCGGACGTCCCACCGGCCTTCTGCCCAGGCATGCCTGGCTTTTGCTTCGTGGCGGTCCCGGAGTATGGAGCAGCATTTCCGCTTATAGAGATTGTTATAGATACACGGGATCAGCTTCAGCCAACCGGATATCGTCTGTCCGATCTGGTTGTGCCGCAATGGGGTTAACTCCTGTTCCGCCTCCGCCTGTCCCATCCCGCCGATCCTTATCCGAAGTACTTTTATTTCTAACCAGGTGGTGAATACGACCTCACCTGATCCGATAAGAACCTACCACCTTCGGGGCGATAGGACAAGTAGCCGTCCAAAACCAACATATAGTGGGCACCCCCCCCCAAAAAATGGTGGGTGCCATGTAAACCGGGGGTTTTTTCGTCCTTTTCTTTTCGATTATTCGTTTTGGAGGGGTGGCTGAAAGGAATTGGGGAGTGCAACTGTCGATTTGCCAATAGGTTATGGCTTTGGCCGCCGACCCGATCGTCGCCATAAGCTAGATTTTCTGAGGATATATTGTGCGCACAGGGTCTGTTGGGAGGCCCTTAGAAGGCATCCTTTGGAAAAGGAGGAGATACCCTCTTGACGGAGGTGCCACAGGGAAGGGGAAATACCGTCTTGACAGACGGTGTTACAGGCAAGGGAGCTTTTGGAGACGGCTGGTTGACTAAAGGAGAACGGATGGACGGGTCGGTGCGGGCGCAAGGGTCGGCTGTTTCCTGGGCGGAGCAGATGGCCGAGCAATTGGCCGCCGGCGAGCGTCGGCTCCGGGAGCTATTGGAATTGCAGCAGACTCGGCTAGAAGAGTTACAACGCCAGTTAGAAGCAGCGGAAGAATCGGCCCGGCGTCGGCAGGGGACGCTTCAGGAGCAATTGGCAGCCCTAGAAGCCGAACGAGAAGCTCTCCAGAATCAATTGAAGGAGGCGCCCGGTCCAAGGCAAACGAATCCTGTACGCCAAGGGTATGAAGGTGAGGCGGAGGAGATTCAACAGAGATACGAGCTAGCTCTGGAAGACATCCGGCGTCTGCAAGCGGAAAATCAAGAGCTTCGGCTGCAACTCGAAAAAATTGCCTCCGCGGAGAATGTTTCCGGCCAGGGACCTGAGGAGAGCTGGGAAGCGTTCAAACGTCGTGTCCTGGAGTCGTTGGAGGCGGAAAATAAAGAGGCGGAAGAACCCATCGACGAGACGCGCCGTCAAGAGCGAGTACAGATCCAGGAGGTGATCGCAAAGACCGAAGAGGCCTTGGCGGCCAAGGATCGGGAGCTGGAGGCGATGCGGCATTTACTGGAGAACCAATCGGCCAATTTGGGCGCCATGGCGGTCGGTGCGGCGGCGGTGGGCGAACTGTTGGACCAGGATGAAATCATCCGTCAGCAACGGGAAACACTCCAACGATTGGAGGCAGAGTGGCGGGAGAAACTTCGCCAGGCTGAGGTGGAACTCTCCCTAGAACGGGCCGCCCTGGCCCGCCAGCGGGCTGAGTTGGAAGAAAAACTCCGCCAAATAGAAGAACTCCAAGCCCAGGCGCCCTCCGCTTCCGTTGAGACGGCGTCTAAAAAACCTCCTGGCGGCTGGCGCAACTTTTTCGGCTTAAACGAAGGCCGAAAAAAATAAGAGCCTCTAACAAAATCCCTTTTCCGATCCCAAGCCCCAGTACAGAGTCCTCGCTCCATTCTTTCGAGACTTTATTTTGTTAGAGGCCCTAAGTTCCCAAACTGAGTTCGGAATTTCTTTGCTTGCTCTCTTTGCAAACGGATCGTTCCCGCCCGGGGGGCCTGGATGGCAACTCAGGCTGTCCATGGCAACTCAGGCTGTCCAGCCCGAGTTAATAACAGTCTGGACAAACGATGTTACTCAGAGCCCAAAATAAGCGTCTCCCGGGCTGTGAACGGTTCCAAGTGATCGTTCCCGTCCGGGCGTCTCTGAAACCGGACACTTCTTATAGGTGGAGAAAATGTTTCCATAAAGATGGAAACTTGGCAACGCGAGGCTTAGACGCTCCAAGGTTTTCGGTAGTCGCGTGTGAGCCATTTCGGATCGCCCGTGCCGCCCACAAAGCAGAACTTCTCCGGGTCCCATTTTATCGGCTGGCCGTAGTAGTAGGCCAAATTCATCAGATGGCAGCAGATGGCGGTCCGTCCGCCTTCTTGTTCGCTGGTGATGGGACGGGTCCGCTTCTGGACGCACTCCAAGAAGTTGGCGATGTGGTTTCGGCTGTCATAGAGCCGAATCTTCGCGTCCTGCAAGAACTGTTTTTCGGCGATCTGCACCTGAGCGGCGCAGGAGGTGCCTTTCTGGCCGGTGAAGGAGGCAATGAGTTTGCCTTTGTGGATGAGTTGGAACCGACCGCGGTTGACGGCCACCTCGCCTTCCGAGCCGAAGAAATGGACTCCGAAACCGCCTTTGTGCTCGACCACCACACCGCTAGCGTAAATCAGTTTGGCGCCGGAACCGGCGTCTTTCTTTTCTGGAGGGATGACTTCGACCGGTCCGCTGCGGTCCATACCCAAGCCCCATTGGGCGATGTCCAGATGGTGGGCGCCCCAGTCGGCCACGCCGCCGCCGCCGTACTCTCGATAGTTCCGCCAAGCGGGGAAGTGGTTGTGGATGCCGCGGGGGCTCAAGATGGAGTTATACGGACGCACCGGCGCTGGTCCCAACCACAGGTCCCAATCCAGGCCGGGTTCCATCGGTTCTTCGGGCAGGTCGCAGGGTTTGGGTGGGCCGCCGAAGCTGCACTCGACCCGCTCGATCTTGCCGATCACCCCGTTCTGCACCAGTTCGCAGGCGATGCGGAACTCTTTGCTCGACCGCTGCATGGAGCCGGTCTGGAGGACGCGTTGGTTGGCTTCCACCGCCCGGATCACTTCGATAGCCTCGTGGATATTGTGCGTAAGCGGTTTTTCGCAATAGACATCTTTTTTATGCCGGAGGGCTGACAACGTGACGATCGCATGCCAATGGTCGGGCGTGGCGATGCAGACGGCGTCGATGTCGTCCCGCTCGGTGATTTCGCGGAAATCCCGCACGGCTTTACAGCCGCCCGGCCCTTTATGCCCATAACGTTCATCGACCCGTCGTTTGGCGTCTTCCCGGCGGGTAGTATCCACATCGCAGACGGCCACCACCTGCACCTCGTGGCCCAAAAAACTTCCCATCAGATGCCGATTCTGGATACCCATTCCCACAAAGCCCATGGTAAGGCGTTTGTTCGGCTCCGCAGCCCACACTCGGCCGGGCAACAACCAGGGAACCGAAAATCCTACTGCCGCCCCTTGTAACACCTTTCGACGCGTCAACGACATGGTTGATCTCCTTGAAGGATAGGAAGGCAAAAATTGAAGTCTTCTGGGTAATTTACGAGAGGAAAATCTTCAGGCGGGCTTGGAGTGGGAAGAAAAATCCTTCTTCAATGCTTTTCATTGTGAACCAGAGGCGCCCGAAAATCAAGGGACCGCGGGCGGCCACGCCGATCTGGATTTTTTCGGCTCAGGGAGTTTTTTCCGGCTTAGAGCGTCGAAAACTCACCAAAACGGCTTCGGCGGTGTTCCAGGAAAACTTGGCGGACTGCCGATTACCTAGCCGTTGGCCGCTTCGCTCGTCCACCAGATCCGCTGCTTCCTTAGCAAACCGCAGTTCAATGGGAATGGTTTTGGTCTGCAACCCTTCGGCACGGGTGTTGCCGGTCGGTTCTCCGGTTACCGGGGCGCTTTGGATGACAAATAGATAGACCCGGTCATCTTTGGACCAGTACGTTACCTCGCAGTTGGTGGGGCGTCGGCCGTCCGGCCCGATCACTTCTACCCAGGGCCGAACTCCGGCTTGCAAGATCGGTTCGATGAACACCCGGCGGTGTTCCTCCGCAGCCGTGCCTTCTTCCCGGTATTGAAGATACCGCTGGGGCGAAAGGTTTAGATACACGGCCCGGCCTCGGCCAACTGTTCGTACTACGCCGATCGGCAAGCGACGCTCGGCCACGGCAAATCCCTTTTCTAGCCGGGGGTTCAATGTGGCAAACAGTTCCCGATACTTTTTGTAGTAATAGGCGGCGTCCTGGTTGGTTTCGACCCAGAACTGCTTCGGATCAAAAAAATCCTGGAAGGTTTCGCCACCGTCGTGCCGGACCCCGAAAAGTTCGTCCAATACGCCGCCATGCGTCCGGCCTTTGCCGTGCTGATCGAACAGCCCGCAAGCAAAGTCGGCAATCACGGTTCCGCCTTGCTGGCAGAAGTCTCTGATTCGTTGCGCCTCGGCATCCGACAGTCCATAGCAGGCCGGTAGAATCAGTACTTTATACTCCGGCGGCACGCCTTCGGCGGCCACCCGATCATAGGGAATAAAACTATACTGAATCCCGGAATCGATCAAAAGATATTCCCAGGCCTTCCGCACCAGATGCGACGTGCCGAGTCGATGGTCGTTGCCCCGGTTGACCCAGGTTCGGCCATGCGACTCGATATCCAGGCACCAGGAGATTTGGATGGAAGGATGGCTGTAGTAGATGGCAACGCCGTCATGGAGCCAGCGGGCGCCGACCAATTTAGGGCCTTGCACTTGGCCAAGCTCTTTGAGCGTCGGGCTGAATTGTTTCAGCCAGGGCCGGGGCGTCTTGCCGTCAAACCAACCTTCCACCCAGCCGATCATTCCCCGGCTTCCATGAGCGAAAAAGTACCATGCCTGCCAGATGTCGTTCAGCACGCCCAGATCGTCCTTGTGAAAATGGGTGGTAACCAGGGGGATGGCCTGCCGGGGGCTGAACGAGCGGGCAATGGCAAAACTGCTGCCCAGATCATACGGCTCCAAGAATTGCACCTTTTTCATGAGTTTGGCGTAGTCGTAGCCGCCCCAGATGTTGGGCGACTGCGCGCCGACAAAACCGCAGGGCGTCTCTGGGTCGGCCCGGTTGGCCGCCTCGACCAACTGGCCAACAAAGCCGGCCCAGACGGAATCGTTGAAGCTGATCCGGTCCAGCAGCGGGCTGAAATCCATC
Source organism: Planctomycetota bacterium (assembly GCA_029550925.1). Classification (GTDB taxonomy): domain Bacteria; phylum Planctomycetota; class Planctomycetia; order Pirellulales; family Thermoguttaceae; genus JANXAQ01. The sequence continues at coordinate 5,636 of JAKPGL010000046.1, read as the reverse complement.
TGGCCGATCGGCTTTTTCAGTTGGGGCAAAATAAAGTCGGCCGTTACATACTGGGCTTTCGGCCCGTGGCCGCCGTAGTACCGGTGGAGCCAGGCCTGATAGTCCGCCTCATCTTCGTAAAGCCGCCAGGGCAACGGGACAACAAACGCCCCCCAGGAGATTTCATCATCCAGGGCATAGGCCGCCCGCATGGGGCTGCGTTTGATCTGCCCAATGTTTCGCGTGATCAGCTCCGTAAGCCGCCGGAGCATGGCCTGGTCGATCGGCTGGGGACCATCCGTGCCGGATCGAATGGCCCGAGCATCCCGCTGGAACCGGGTAAAATTGCTCTTCTGATTAGCCCCCCGCAGATACAAAAAGCCTTTCCCCGCCGTGTGATCGTTGTAGAAAAGCAGGTTCCACTTCTCAAGCCAATCCAACGGACCACTGCCGTGATCAGTAAAACCGCCGTTAATGCCATACTCCCGGCAAAACCGCCCGCCCACGTCGTCTGTGCCGATGCTCCACTGGTACCGCCAGGGCATATAAACCCAGGTATTCCATCGGCCCAGGAGTACGGCCGGGTCTTGCCGAACCGCTTGAAACTCCGGTGCGGTGCGAACATACCGCCTATAGGAATCCTCCGCTTCCCCTCCATCGGCCCCGAATGCCTCCACCCCCCATAACCCCAACGACACCGCCGCCCCGTAAATCCACATCCGCCGCTGCATGGCTGCGCCTCCTTTTGCCGAGTTGTTTTCCCGCCCAGGCCCTTCTGGATTGTTTATGGAGTATTATAATCCAGAAAAGGCCCCAACCAACTCTGGGTTGTATCAAACCCCGTCTTTCCGTTGCATGGGGTTCCGCCGGGCAGAAGGAGCCGTTCGGAGAGCCGCCCCCAAACTTGACGGAAAAACAGCGATAGGAAACCGGGACCCTTGATAGATTTTTCTTAAGGGATCGGTGGATGCTTTTTTTGTCGGAACATGAAGTCGATCTATGGTTTACCCGGCCCGGAGACTGCCAAGACGCCTCTTTACAGGAACAGTACCGGCGTTTGATGGACGAAGGGGAAACTCAAGAGTGGCTTCGATACCGGGTAGAGAAAAAGCGGCATGAGCACTTGGCGGCCCGGGCGCTGGTGCGCACGGTGCTCTCCCAGTATGCGCCGATCCCGCCGGAAGCATGGCGATTTGTGCGTTCTCCGACCGGCAAGCCCGCCATTGATTGGGCGCAGGTGAAAACCCGCTTGAGCAACATTCCTTCTGAGGCGGCTGATTTGGAGTTTAACCTCTCGCACACCGATGGGATGATCCTTTGCGCCGTAACTCGGGGGGCCGCCGTCGGGGTGGATGTCGAAGACGCCTGTCGGCCGGTCGAGTTTTTGCCGTTGGCCCGTCGATTCTTTGCGCCCGCCGAAATCGCCCTTTTGGAAAACCTCCCACCCGATCAAGTCCCCCATACGTTCTACCGACTCTGGACCCTCAAAGAAGCGTATCTGAAGGCCCAAGGCGCCGGACTGACGACTGCCCTGGAGAGCTTTTCGTTCCATTGGCCCAGGGGCTTTTCGCCGGAATTGCCTTCCTATACGTTCGACCCTTTCGGGACCGGCCGTCTCGAAGAAATCGCCCCCAACGCCCCCCGCCTTGCGCCTTTTTCGCCGGGAGGCGGCGATCCGAACCATTGGCAGTTCCGAGAGATTTTTCTGGAAGGTCGTTTTCAGGCGGCTTTAGCAGTAGCTCGATCTCCGGAATTCCCCCTTCGCATTACCCTCCGGAAGGCCCTCCCCCCGTAGTCCAGCAAGGCGGCGACTTGGTACAATACAAACCATGATGACCGTTGATCGCCCGGCGCGCACGATCCTCCAGAACGCCTTGACGGATTATATGAAAGGCGCTATCCATGCTTTCGCCTTTGAAGAGCGATATGCAGCCTGTCGGAATTCACCGGACAAAAGCGTCCAGATGATTTTGGAACTCGTGTGGCTTCTGCACGACGACGTGATCGACCATTCGATCTGTGTATCCGCACAAGGCTGGGAACTGCTCCGGCGGGTCGTGGCTTTTCTTGGGACAGAGTGGGAAATTACGACCCTTCCGTCCGAGACGTTATGGCCGTGGCCTTTTCGGGACGAAGGCGAATGGCGAGCCAACGAACCCTTGGTCCAGGCATTTGAGTTGCCGGAATATGATCCTGCCGTCCACGGTCGTCCGGTCTATCCGTGGTGGAATCGAATTCCTTCGAGCATTGGGTTTTTGATTTTGATTGCGGTGGTGGCCGCCGTGTTTCTCGTCATTGTGCTTCTATAAGGTTTGGACGCCGAAGGTTTCCCTTTCGCTGCCTGGGAGTTTGTGAGTTGCTAAAGGAAGAGTTCCGTGGACCTGATTACGATACTTACTTTTTTAGGACTCGGATTTTTAGTCTGGGACTGCATCGAGGTAGGCCGAAACGATGCGGCCAACATTGTCAATGCGGTGTTTGGCGCCCGGATATTGCGTCGTCGGCTGGCGGTGGGATTGGCTGGGGCGTTTGTGGTCCTGGGGGCCGCCCTTTCTAGCCCGGTGATCGAGACGGCGCGGAAAGGGATTTTCGACCCGGCGACGCTGTCGCTTCAGACGGCGATTATCGCCTATATTAGCGTATATCTGGTAGATACTGTACTTCTTTATACCTATTCGGCGTTTGGGATGCCGGTCAGCACGACGGCCTCTCTCATTTTCGCATTGTTGGGGGCTTCCCTCGCTTTGGCTGGGGGCTCCGTCGTTCATTGGGACAAGGTGTGGATCGTCCTGGCGAATATCATTGTTTCGATTGCCCTGGCGGGGTTGGCAGGTTTTTTGATCCAACGAGTGTTTCGGGCCGCCATTCGGGACCGTATCGACGACCGGGAGACCATCCTGCTGCATGGGCCTTGGATATGCGGGCTGATGCTCACCTGGCTCGGTTGGTTCATGATCCTCAAAGGTATGGGCAGCCTCCCCTTTGTACAATCGTTTCGGCAGAGTTTCATCGATCCTTATACGCCGGGGTTGGTGTTTTTGACGGCTTGGGGGGCAGGGACGTTAGGGGTGCATTTGATTCTCTCTTTTACCGGGCCGGTGGGCACTCGGTATCTTTTCCCGGCGATGGCCTTATTAGGGATGGTGTGTTTGGCGTTTGCGTTTGGGCAGAATGACCTGGCCAATTGCGCTTCGCCGGGGCTATCGGCCTTTTGGCTCTGGGAGCATCAGGAGACCAGCGTCGGGGAAGCCTCCCAGATTCCGATTCCTTGGTGGGTGCTTTTGGGAACGGGATGTTTACTAGTGGTTGGAATGTTTACCGAAAACGCCCAGCGGGTTACCCGCGCCCAGGTAAACACTGGCAGCCAGTTCGACCGAGTAGCTTTATATGCGCCGGGTTGGTGTCGGGCGTTGGCCCGTTGGATGTTGCGACTTTTTCCGCCTCGAAAAGAGCTGGCCCCGCCGCCAAGAGTTACTCCGGCTGGCAAAAAGCTCCATTACGACGCCTTACGTGCGGCGGTCATCAGTTCCGTTAGCGCCGGCATCATCGCCTTTGCTTCCAGTCAGGGGTTGCCGATATCGACCACCTATGTCAGCTTTGCCGCAGTGTTGGCCACGGGAATGGCCGACCGAGTGCTCCACCGCGGCGACGCCGACCTGAAAGTGGGCCGGGCCATTTGGGTCGTCTTCAGTTGGTTTGCCGCCGCCGTGATTGCCATAGCGGCCACGGCCGCAGTGGCCCGAATGATTTTCCACTGGGAACTGATAGGAGTCGCAGCCGCTCTGGGCGCCAACTTGACGGTTCGCTTCCTGGCCCAGTGGTTTGCCGATCGGCAGGAAGAAGAAGTCCATCTCCGGATCAGCCGGGAAACCCATCGCCTCCAGCCCCATCTGGCCGCCTTGAACGACCAAGCCCCTTCGGACCATCCTCCCGAAACCAACCCCTCCGAAGACATCGAGTAACGATTTCAAAACCAGCGGGAGAACAACGAAAACCGCATTTTTCAATCATCTCCGGAAGGTTTGGTCGCTAAGGGCATTGGGCCACTCCGGCGGCCCAAAGACACGCCCCGCACGTCGGCGCCTGGTTGCCCAGGCAATCCAGTTGGTTGCTGCTGCGCAGGTCGCAGCCGCCGCAATCAATGCACGGCGCAAACGCAAACGTCCGCACCCGTTGGCGAAACTGCTGATACGCCGGGCTGGACCAAATCTCCGGAAGCGTCTGCTGGTGGATATTGCCGAAGGTGTGCCGATGAATGCACCGCTCCCGGCCCCGGAACCAATACCGATAGGAATGCAGCAGGGCCAAGCAGGGGCTTAGATCGCCGTTGGACGAAAGGGCCGCCCGCCCTTCGGCGACAAATGGACACCGCATCACGCCGTCGTACCGCTCGCTGCCGGCGATCCGAAGCGGCGTACCGTGCGCACGAAGCCGCATGATCAATTCCACAATCTCCGGGTTGGGGTCCATGCGGGGTAAATCCACCAGGGGATTCCAACTGCTCGGCGGCAGACCGGCCGGCGCCGTGCTCCAATGCCGATAGAGGATTTCTTCCTCCAACTCCGGCGTGTAGGGGATTAGATTGCTGACCAAGACGCCTTGAAGTCCTAGATACGGCGACAGACGCTTCAGTTCCCAAAGCTGGGCCAGATTGCTCCGGGCGGCGACAAACAGGGCATATACTTCCGGCCGGGTCGATCGGCTCGCCAGCTTCATCGCATAAAGCCGATGCAGGTTCCGATAAACCACTTCGAACACATCGGCATGGGTGATCGTTTGTTCTATTGGTCGGGCGCTATCCAGCGACACAAACAGCCGATCCACCGGCGTCCGGATGCAGATTTCCGCCGCCAACTCGTCCAATAGCAGGCCGTTGGTGATCATTTCCACACGGAACCCGGCCTGAGCGGTTTTTGCCAGCCAGGCGGCAAGCTCCGGATGCACCAACGGTTCGCCAAAGCCGCCGAAATGCACCGTCTGAAGCCCCGGCATCTGGCGGGCCTGGGTCAGAGCAAGTTCGAATGTTTCTGCGGTCATCCGTGCGCCGAGGCCCGGCCATTGCCGACGCACACACATCGGGCAATCCATGTTGCACTCGGTCGTAATCTCCAGATAGAGTTTCTGGAGCAGGTCCCGACCCGCCGCCGCCTCGGCCGGAGCGGCCGCTAGGCTTACCATCGACGCCGAATCGGCCAGTGCTTCTCCGGAAGCAGAGGAGCGTTCGCTAGGAGTTTGTCCCGACCCGGCCAGACAGAAAACCTGCGGCTCCGCTTCAACCCGAGGACGTTCCGCCGGACTTTCGCCGCTAAAGACTTTTCCGCTCATCCGCCCAACTCAAAGACGTAAAAAAGCGTAAAATAAAGGCCCAGCAGGATAAAAATCCAACCCGTGAGTATCCTTACCACGCGTTCTACTAGGCCTAACATATTATACGCCTTGCCCATCCAGTGGGCGCCGTAGGCCAAAAGAGCCGCCATCAGGACCACCGGCGCCGCCGTGGCAACGCCATAGACCAACGGCAACACTACCGTGCCGCCGGGCAAGGGGCATTGGGGAAAAGAAAGACCGATTTTTTCCAACGCCACCGAAACCGCCCCGCTGGCCGAGCCGACCACCAACGCCACCAGTCCGAAAAACCAGGCGGCCGAAGTCGGATA
>JAKPGL010000009.1 GCA_029550925.1 Planctomycetota bacterium | reverse complement strand
CATCCGAAACGGGTCCCCCATTTCTTTACCGATGTGTTGGTCATTGGGGGCGGATTGGCCGGGCTGCGCGCGGCCCTGGCCGTCGATGGGGGGCTTTCCGTCCTGGTCATCACCAAAGGAAAGCTCTGCGATTCCAATAGCGCCCACGCCCAGGGCGGCATCGCCGGCGTGCTTTCGCCCGAAGACCGGTTTGAAGACCATGTGGAAGATACCCTGATAGCGGGCGGTGCGCTTTGCGATCGGCAGGTGGTCGAAATGGTCGTTCGGGAAGGACCGGACCGCATTCGGGAACTGATGGCCTGGGGCGCACGGTTCGACCAGGTCGATGGGGTGCTTTCCTTGGGTCGTGAAGGAGGCCACCGGCGGGACCGGATCGTCCACGCCCTGGGCGACGCCACCGGCAAAGAAGTGATGCGGGCCGTCATCGCCCGGGCTATGGAGGCCCCCAACGTCCAAATCTGGGAAAACACCTATGTGGCCGATCTGATCACCTATTTGGGCAGTTGTCGCGGCGCATTGGTCTGGAACGCCCAGCACGGCAAGACCCTGGTCTGGGCCAAGCAGACTGTCTTGGCCACCGGCGGCGTCGGTCAATTGTATCGGGAAACCACCAACCCCGAGGTGGCCACCGGCGACGGCATGGCCTTGGCCTACCGCGCCGGTGCCGAGCTGCGCGATATGGAGTTCATTCAATTCCATCCCACGGTGCTTTACATTGCCGGGTCGGCCCGACACCTGATGACCGAGGCCCTACGGGGCGAAGGGGCTTGGCTGGTGGATCGAAATGGACATAGGTTCATGTTCGACTACGATCCCCGGGGCGAACTGGCCCCGCGAGATGTCGTCAGCATCGCCATCGTCAGCCAGATGGAAAAAACGAAACATCCGAACGTCTATCTGGACCTGACCCATCTTGACCCAGAACGGATTCAGAGTCGGTTCCCCGGCATTGTATCTACTTTGGCGGAGTTCAATATCGACATAACCAAGGAACGGATTCCGGTTCGGCCCGGAGCGCATTACATGATGGGCGGGGTAACGGTGGATATGGAAGGCCGAACCACCCTGCCCGGCCTGTGGGCCGCCGGGGAGGTAACCTCGTCCGGATTGCACGGGGCGAATCGGCTTGCATCGAACAGTCTCCTGGAGGCTCTGGTCTATGGGGCTCGGGCAGGGCACGGGGCCTCCAGAGCCGCCTCCTCGATGAACGACTTCTTCACCGTACTGCCGCTGGCCAATCCCGGCATGGAACCGCATCCCCATACCCTGGACCTGGCCGACATCCGAAATTCGCTCAAAAGTCTCATGTGGCGGGCCGTAGGCGTGCGCCGCGACGCCGACGGCCTGCGCGAAGCGGAGGAAAACATCGCCCGTTGGAGCCGATATGTGCTGGCCTGCCAATTCGCCAACCCGGAAGGCTGGGAATTGCAGAATATGCTCCTGGCGGCCCGCCTGATGATCCACGCCGCCCTGCTCCGAGAAGAGAGTCGCGGCTGCCACTTGCGAAGCGATTTCCCCGAACGGGACGACGCCCATTGGAACCGCCATATCGCCTTCCGCCGTACAGCGACGGGAAAAGAAGAAGTGCTCCTCTCGCCGCTACTCTCTCCAGCGCCAGAACCTGTCCCCCTGGAAAGTACGACAAGATAGCAGCATGTTCTTTTTTCCGAGGAGTCCGCTAGATGAAAAGGTATTTTGTGTTCGCTGGATGGGGAATGGTTGGGTTTGTGTGGATGGGGATTTGTCTGGCTGAGGCTGCCGAGAATCCGCCGTTGCCGCCGTATCCCCGGCAGGCGATGACCGTCTGGTATGAGGTGGATCCGACCTGGCCCACGAAACCCCCCGAGGCGGCCTGGGGCCAGATGCCCGGCGTCGCCGTTGATCCCAAAGATCGGGTTTGGATCTTCACCCGGGCCAAACCGCCTGTGCAGGTGTATGACGCTTCGGGCAAGTATTTATTCGGCTGGGGGGAAGACTTTATTAAATCGGCCCATCAGATTCGTTTTGATCGGCAGGGGAACGTTTGGCTAGTGGATGCGGGAAACCACGCTGTCTTTCAATGCTCCCAGGACGGCAAAGTCCTACGCACGTTGGGCGCCCCCGGCAAACACGGCGACGACCAGCAACATTTCAACCTACCGACCGATGTGGTGATCACGCCGAAGGGGGATATTTTTATTACCGACGGCTACGGCAACAGCCGGGTGGTGCATTTCGACGCCCAGGGACGTTTTGTGAAAGCCTGGGGCAAACTCGGCACCGGCCCCGGCGAGTTTAGCATTCCGCATTCGATTGACATGGATAGCCAGGGCCGACTCTACGTGGCCGACCGAAACAACGTGCGGATCCAGGTCTTCGATCAGGACGGAAAATTCCTGGCCGAGTGGCGAAACCTGCTCGTGCCCTGGGCGGTGCGGATCGACCAGAAGGATCGGATTTGGACCTGCGGTTCTTCGCCGATGGTTTGGCGAAAGGAGGATGAAGTGCTCGGCTGCCCGCCGAAAGATCAACTGGTCATGTGTTTAGATGCCACCGGCAAGGTCCTGCAACTGTGGACGTTTCCGAAAGGCCAAGACGGCCAGGAAAAGCCGGGCGAACTCAACTGGCTCCATAGCCTGGCCTGGGACAGCCAGGGGAATCTTTACCTGGTGGATATTATCGGTAAACGTGTACAAAAGTTTCTACGCCGAGAGTAACCGGCGGCGTTGCGCAAAGATTTTCGTCTTCTCCAGCAGTCTCCCCTTTTTGCCGGAGTCGGAATTCAGAAATCTTATTCCCCCGGAAATGGAAATCCTGAACTGCCTTTCTCACCGCGGGAGAGGCGGCCTGAGACTGGCCTGCTCGGGGCGAGGATCACAGAGCTAAAGGGTCGCAGTACTAAAATGTTACGCCTTTTCCCCTCGTTTGCGATCTTGAGGCCATCCAAGAGGAAAAAACGTCCGTCGGTTCATTCGACGGCGGATAGGGTATGTGTTTTTACCACAAATTTTACCAAGAAAGGATCTGATTCATGCGTTCCGATACCGTAAAGCGAGGCGACGCACGGGCGCCGCATCGTAGTCTGTTGCGGGCTACTGGACTAACGGATGAAGACTTTGGAAAACCTTTCATCGCTATCTGCAATAGCTATACCGATATTATCCCAGGCCATGTCCATCTCCATCAGGTAGGCGAACTGCTCAAGCAATACGTCCGTCAGGCCGGCGGCGTGCCGATCGTCTTTAACACCATCGGCATCGACGACGGGATCGCCATGGGCCACGAAGGCATGAAATACTCGTTGCCCAGCCGGGAGCTGATCGCCGACTGCGTAGAAAGCATGGTCCAAGCCCACTGCTTCGATGGCATGATTTGCGTGCCTAATTGCGACAAGATCATTCCTGGCATGCTCATGGGGGCCATGCGATGCAATATCCCGACGATCTTCGTCAGCGGCGGCCCTATGGAGGCCGGCCGAACCGCCGACGGACGTTCCGTCGATCTGATCAGCGTTTTTATCGCCGCTGCCGCCAAACAACGCGGCGCCCTCTCCGAGGCCGAATTGGCCGAAATCGAACGCTTCGGCTGCCCCACCTGCGGCTCTTGCGCCGGACTGTTTACCGCCAACAGCATGAACTGCTTGTGCGAAGCGGTGGGACTGGCCTTGCCGATGAACGGCACCCTGCTGGCCACCAGCGCCGAACGGAAACGGCTTCTCCAATGGGCCGCCCAACGGATCGTCCAGATGGTATTGGATTTCGAGCGACTCGGCCCAGGCCATGGCCTGCTCCCGCGGGAAATCGTTACCCAAGAAGCCATCGACAATGCGATGGTGCTCGATATGGCCATGGGCGGCAGTACGAATACTGTGCTGCACATGTTGGCCGTCGCCCACGAAGCCGGCGTCGCCTACGACATCGAGCGGATCAATACCCTGAGCAAACAAACGCCCAACCTGTGCAAGGTAGCCCCCAGCAGTCCGTACCACATGGAAGACGTCCATCTTTCCGGAGGCATTCATACGATTTTGGGCGCGGTGCGGCGCGCCCGGCCCGGACTGTTGCATCTGGACTGCCCGACAGTAACCGGCAAGACGCTCGGCCAAAATATCGACGACTATGATATTCGAGGGGCCAATCCCTCGCCGGAGGCCCTGCAACTGGCCGCCGTTACCCCAAGCCGACAGCTTCACGCTCCCGCCCTGAGCGTCCCTCGGCAATACGAGTCTGTTCGGCAGCTTACGCCCGAACTGCTCGGTTTTGATCCCTACGATTGCATCCGCGAACCGAACAACCCCTACAGCGAGGAAGGCGGCTTGGCCATCCTACGCGGCAACCTGGCCCCGAAAGGCGCGGTGGTCAAAACCGCAGGCGTCCTGCCGAAGATGCTCCGACACACTGGCCCGGCCGTCATCTTCGAAAGCGAAATGGACGCCTACCAAGGCATCGTCAGCGGCCGCGTCAAAGCGGGCGATGTGGTGGTCATCCGATACGAAGGCCCCAAGGGCGGCCCAGGAATGCAAGAAATGTTGGCCCCCACCTCCGCCCTGAAAGGGGTGGGACTGGATGATAGTGTTGCTCTGATCACCGATGGACGTTTTTCCGGCGGCACGGCGGGCGCCTGCATCGGCCATGTGAGCCCCGAAGCCGCCGCCGGCGGCCCCATCGCCCTTCTGCAACCAGGCGACATCATCGAAATCGACATCCCAAAACATCGTCTCCGCGTCCGCTTGAGCCGACAAGAATTGGCCGCCCGCAAAAAACAGTGGAAAAAACCCCCGCCCCGTTATACGACCGGCTACCTGGCCAAATACGCCTCGATGGCCGCCAGCGCCGACACGGGCGCCGTGCTCCAGTGGAAATAAATCCTCTCGGTAATCCTCTGGCCGCTCGAAGGGATGTCCATTTTTGTAACATCCCGGTAATTATTCAGCCAAGTGCAGAAGTGCCGGGACTTTTTTCGGCAAAAAATAGTACCCGTTCACACCGCGGAGGCGTTTTCTTGAGAGACTGATCTGGACTTGGATGCCGGTTTTGTGGCACAATGGTAGGTATGGAGCCGGTCGTCACGGAAGAAATCATCGCTTGCCAGCCGCCGCAATCCCAGGCTATCATCCGCCTGCTCTTGGCGAGGATCGCTGAGTTGGAGGCGAAGGTCCAGCAGCTCCAGCGGCAGGCGAAAGGGAAGACGCCGCAGAACTCCTCGTTGCCGCCCAGTTCGCAGCATCCCCACGCCCGGCCGCAGCGGCCGAAACCCAAGTCGGGCAAGAAGCGTGGGGGGCAGCCCGGCCACGCCAAGCACGAGCGGCCGCTGATTCCTACGGAGGAGTGCAACCACGTCGAGTCGTGCAAGCCCGAGGAGTGTCGGCGTTGTGGGACGAAGCTCTCGGGCAACGACCCGCAGCCGCTGCGGCACCAGGTATGGGGACTGCCGACGCAAGAGCACCTGAACATCGACGAAACGGGAACCAAGGAAGCCAACGGCAAGGCGTGGCTGTGGACGTTCTTGCGGCGCCAAGGGGTCGAACCGACCAACAACGCGGGCGAGCGTTCGTTGCGTCATGCCGTGATTTGGCGAAAGCTGTCGTTCGGCGCGCAAAGCAGCGCCGGCAGCCGGTTCGTCGAGACCATGCTGACGGTGATTGAAACCTGCCGCCAGCAGGGCCGCAACGTCTTTGCCTTCTTGACCAATGCGGTCGAAGCTCATCTCGCTCACCAATCCGCCCCCTCCTTGCTCCCCAGGGCGTGAACGGTTACCGACACTGGGTAAACTCCAGCAGGGGACTCTCTGGAGTTTACCCAGAGTTGATTTCGTGGGGATGTGCGAATTGGCCGGAATTTACGGCGATTGCCCAGGTTAGGTCGCTTTGGACCACCCAGCTCGGATCGTACCAACCCGCTCGAGAGCTAGCACGGACGACATCCCGGCGGTAACCCGAAAGATGAACGAATTTTAGCTTCTGCCCGGTATTTGGCGATCATCCCACACTGGGTAAACTCCAGGGGACTCTCTCTTGACATTTGAAAGACAGTACAAAAAGATCATGAAGATATCCAACGTGACTGGCGTCTTCCGTTTTTGTAAAAGGGGAGGGGGTTTGTTGAGGAGTCAATCGGTAGCTGTTGGGATACTCGGCAGAGCTATTTCCTGTGGCAGATATTGGTCAGGGGGTATTTTTGGTGAGAGGATTTAGGCATGGGGGAAGCGGATTGGCAGCATCGTGGGAGTACTTTGTCCACGGCAACCTCCCTCATTTGGGGGATGCAGCGTGGAGAATCCAGGGCTTGGGAGCGTTTTTTGGATATCTATTCTCCGGTGGTGTATGCGTGGTGTCGGCGGGCGGGTCTAAAGCCAGCTGATGCCAGCGACGTGTTGCAAGACATCTTTGCCCGAGTGGCGGAAAAGATTGGGCAATTTCAGAGGGAGCAACCGGGCAGCACCTTTCGGGGCTGGCTGTGGCGGGTATCGCAGAACAAGATTCGAGATTTTTTCCGCAAAAGGGGGCCAGAACTGCCTGCGGCCGGGGGTACGGATGCCCGCGAACGGATGGAGGGGGTCGCCGAGGCCCCCTCTTCTGAGGCATCGAGAACTGCTATTTGGTCGGGAACAGTCCGGCGGGCTCTTGCACTCATCCAGGTCGAGTTCGAACCCAAAACTTGGCAAGCCTTCTGGCGAACCGCCGTGGAGGATGCCAGCCCGGCCGATGTAGCCGCCGAACTAAAGATGAGCCCAGGCGCCGTACGCCAAGCCAAATATAAAGTCTTACGCCGCTTACGGTTAGAGCTAGGAGACATTCTCTAGCTGATGGCTCCACCACAAAAGCGGTGATACGTGCCCGTTATATCTCATAGAGGCATTCCAGTAAGCATTTAGCTCTTTTGGGAAGGAGCTTTTTCATGCCAAATACGGGTACCTGTCCGAGTCGGGAGTGGCTGGTCAGTTATGTTTTGGGGAGGCTACCGGAGTCAGAGGCGAATTGGCTCGCCGAGCATCTGAGTACATGTATCGAGTGCGCCGCCACGCTAGAGAGTCTAGACCATGTAGCGGACTCGGTGATTGTGGGGTTACGGCAAGCGGAAGAGCCTTCGGAGTCGGCGATCTTGGCCGAGGTGGAGTTCCAGGAGGCACTGGAGCGTCTGAAACAGATGGGGCCGGAACTTTTGGTAGGGGGGCACTCAGGGGAAGCCGATTTGGGGCCGTTGCCCAGGATGTTGGGCGAGTATGAGGTATTGGAGCGGTTAGGTCAGGGCGGTATGGGCACCGTCTATCGAGCACGGCAAGTCAAATTAGGAAAAATTGTAGCCCTGAAGTTGCTACCCAAAGACCGAGATCAAAATCCAGAGGCTCGTGCCCGATTTGACCGGGAGATGTTTGCCGTCGGCCAGTTAGAACATCCAAACATTGTCCGTGCCTTGGAGGCTCGGGAGATTGAAGGCCGATTGGTTTTGGCCATGGAGTTTGTCGAGGGGCTGAATCTCCAGCAACTGTTGCGGCGTCTAGGTCCTCTGCCGATAGCCGAAGCCTGCGAGCTGGCCCGTCAGACGGCCGTAGCGCTCCAATTCATCCACCATCGGGGGCTGGTGCATCGGGACATCAAACCCTCGAATCTGATCTTAACATGGGCGGGGCCTGAGGTACCCCAGCCGACACCCTCTCCTCAGACCGGCGTTCGGGCATTCGGGGGAGCTATCGTGAAGGTGGTGGATCTAGGTTTGGCCCGATTGCAGGAGGGATTTCCCAACGGCAAAGAGTTAACCCTGGAAGGCCGAATGATGGGCACGGCCGACTACATCTCCCCCGAACAGGCTCTGAACAGCCGAAAAGCCGATCCCCGATCGGATTTGTATAGTCTTGGCTGTACGTTATATGCCCTGCTGGCAGGTCGGCCGCCTTTTGCCGGGCCTGACTATACGGGCACCATGCAAAAACTGACCGGCCATCTGAGAGACCGCCCCAAGCCGATTCGTCAGCTTCGCCCCGATGTGCCCGAAGCCCTGGCAGAGATTCTCGACCGCTTGATGGCGAAAAACCCAGCAGATCGGTTTGCCACGGCGGCCCAAGTGGCCGAAGCGTTGGCCCCATTTACCCACGGAGCAGACCTGGCCGCCCTGCTTCAGCAAGCAAAGATGGCCGCCTTTTCCTCGCCGTTATCTCCTTCTGGCCGCTCAAGTCGAGAGGTTCCTACCGAACCTGGGGTTAGCTCGGCGCTGGTGGCCACCGATACCCCAGGTCCGTCAGCACCGTCCGGCCCAGTGAGCCCCGTTTTTCTAGTTGAACCAGCCGAGTCCACGGCCCAGCCCGGCCTCAGATCCTGGGCGGGGCTTTGGCTACGGGTAAAAGAGTTCTGGCGCCAGCCAGGCATCCCGTATTGGGTGAAAGTGGCTGGGGCATTGGCCCCGGTGGTGTTGGCCATGGTACTGGGAGTAATGATAACTATCCGGCTCCGAGATGGCAGACAGATCGCCGTGAATGTGCCTGATGGGAGCCTGGTGGAAATTGACGACCTGGAAGGGGGTAAACCCAAGCTGCAGGTAACGGTCCCCCCCGGGGAAAAAGGGCCAAAACCTTCGGCTACTCCCAGACAACCCCCATTGCCTGCCGAAGAAAAGATTTCGCCCAAGCCGGCCGACTCCTCGGTTGCTGGTCGGCCTTCGGATCTTGTGGTGAGCCGGCCGGCCCCATTTACGCCGGAAAAGCCCTTACGCCTTCTCTGGCAAACGGAGTTGCAACGGCCCTGGCGGCAGGAAGTCCGACGAGTGCGTCTGACGCCCGATCGGCGGCACCTAGTAGTGTTTCATTTTACAGCATCTCCGCGGTGTCCCCTGGAGTGGATAGATACTGCCAACGGCCAACTCCAGGCCGAGCGTCTCCTCAGTTTCCTCGGGTTCCTAAGCGTGGATGGTTGGGTAGATCAGAAGGGGTATTTGTATGTATTGGGGAGTCACAACCGGAGCTTCTGGAAACTTTCCTCGGACGGCCAAGAGGTGATCTGGCATTTTGAGGGAGGCGGGCCTAGCTTCGAGACTGCCCAAGGCCTCATTACCACTCCGACCGGTTTTGTATATGCCAGCGGCTACTGCGGAAGTTCCTATCCGATGGGGAGCCGAGCGGTCAAGCTTGATCTGGCCGGCCAGCTTCTGTGGGAGAAAACTTCTCTCTACGGCAAAGGGACCGATTGGTACATGCATTTGGCCTTGGATAGCCAGGACAATCTTTTCCGGGGCGGCCGGGATAATATCGATCCGCGCGATGCACGAAAAGACCGGGGCCGAGTCATCGGCCATCGGGCCGCCGATGGCCAAGAGTTCTTCAACCTCACCCTGGAAGAACCCAATAGCGAGGTTACCGGCCTGGCCATCGACCTCCAGGACAATCTCTACCTGGCCTGCCAGTATGAAGTGTACGAAACCGCTGATCAACAACTTGCTTGTCAAAAACACCGCGCTAGCATCCAAAAACGTGATCCCAAGGGAAAACTCCTCTGGGAATATCGGTTCCCGGAACCAGGCGTTACTCTTTGCCGTGGATCTATACGCCTGTTTGGTGATGGATTGTTGGTCAGTTGTCAAAAGTGGTCCGACAATATGCCTTCGCCGGCCTTGGCCCTAGTGGGACTGGATGGCAAGTTAAGGTGGATGGCCAGACTGAATCTGCCCGACTGGAGCATGCTCCCTTCTGCTCCAGACGTCGATCCGCCCCGTATATGGCTGGGCCTAACCCATCAGAAGGATGCTGGCTTAGCCCGGATCCTCTGCCTGGAAACGCCCTCGGGAAGCTCTTCTTCCCAGGCGTCTCCGTAAGGTTCCTTTGTACTGGACAGGTCGTGGAGATGGATGGCATAAAATGTTCAGTAACATTCCAGCCGAATGGAGCGGGGCCTAGGTTTATCCCCGCTGCCCACTGCAGGAGATGGGTAGGGTGAGGGGGAAAGAAGGAGACACAGTAGCCTTTTTGCCCCCTCACCCGGCCTCGGCTTGCCGAGGCCGGCCTCTCCCCTAGCGGGAGAGGGGAATTTTCTTCACTCGGCTGAAGTGTTACCTCGCCCGGTGGAGTTTGATCCCCAAACCTACCGGCGTCGCAACATTGTAGAGCGGCTAGTGGGATGGCTGAAGGAATCCCGGCGGGTGTTCTCCCGGTTCGAGAAGACCGCCCGAAACTTCCTGGCCATGATCATCATCGCCTTCATTCGCCGATCTCTCCGCCTGGCAACAAGTTAGGGTTTCCAGACAGAGCCTAGTAGAGGTTGCAAGAAGCCTAGATTCCCGCCTGCGCGGGAATGACAAGGTACTCCATTCGGCGAAAATGTTACTTTGGAGAAAAGCCGGCTTTGGGCAGGACTGGCCTCATCTACCCCCCGAGCGTGCCTGGCTTTTGCTGAATGGGCTTCCCCCGCCGGAAAAATCCTGTGATAGGTTCTCGTTATACCTAATAAGGGAAGCAAAAAAGCATCCGGCTTATAATAGAGGGGATCGTCCATGGCACCTGGTTCTTCCACCTCGTTAGGCAAACCGACTCGGGCTGTGGCAGGTAAGCCCTCTATTTCCAAGCGGCCTGGTCTTGGGAAGGGTTACCAGATGGCTTCCGATGGAGAAAAGTTTGATCCGTATTATACCTGGTTGGGGATTCCGCCGGAGGAGCAGCCGCCGAATTACTATCGGCTTTTAGGGCTTCGTCTTTTTGAAGATAATCCGACGGTGATTGAGAATTTGGCCGATCAGCGGATGTCCCACATTCGCACGTTTCAGACGGGGCCTCGGAGCAAGGAAAGTCAGCGAATTCTCAATGAATTGGCGGCGGCCAAGGTATGCTTGCTGAACCCGGCCAAGAAGGCGGCCTACGACGCCCAACTTCGAGAGAAATTTCGACAAAAGCAAAAAGGGACCCCAACAGGCGATAAAGGCCTCGGTGGTGCAGGCCGTGCGGGCTTGGCGCCGCCTCCCCTGCCCACTGGGACGGTCTCAGCCCCGATCCTTGAACCACTTTTTCTGGTTGTAGTACCGGACGAACCACCGACCCGGCCTCCAGCTCGAATCACCATTTTTGGAAGGAAACCGACCGAGGTAGTGGCTTTGGCCGTTGTGGGCAGCCTGACCCTTCTTATGGGGGGGCTGATTGTTTGGAACTTGGTGAATACTCCTGCTAAACAATCCGAGCATACAGCCACGGTGGCCCAAATTGATTCGAAAAAACCCCCGAAAAAACCTCCCGAAAAAACTACTGGTCCGAAAGTAAAGCCAGAACTTCCCAGCACTCTCCCACCCCCACCTCCCTGCGTCTCAGAAACCCCTAAACCCCGGCTTGATGAGCCATCAACTTCTTCTCTGGCATCCCAGGTGGCCTCCTCCCTGGAACAGACATCTAAACCGGAGAAAGAATTCCCGGTCCCACCGTCTTCCACTCCCAGGGAGCAAACTTCCAATCCCCCAACTTCAGGGAGCCAAGAGCCCGGCCCTCGACCGGCGGAACCTGCTCCCAACGAACCCTTCCCGCCCCCTCCTGCACCCCATCCGCCTACCCCTTCTGGGCCCGAACCAATTCTCGTAGGCCACAGGGAGCCAGTGATGTCTGTGGCCTTTAGTCCAAATGGTCGGTTGGGAGTAACAGGTTCCTACGATGACACCGCGAAATTATGGGATCTTAGCACAGGAAAGGAGATCCGGACTTTTTCGGGACATTACGGTGATGTGAACTCGGTAGCTTTTAGTCCGGATGGGCGATGGGTAGCCACCGGCTCTTTGGACTCTACGGCCAAGTTGTGGGACGTAGAAACAGGTAAAGAGGTTCGCACGTTCCGGGGCCATACGTCGGGAGTCAGTGCGCTGGCTTTTAGTGCCGACGGCAGCAGGATAGTTACTGGCTCCAACGATAATACCGCGAAACTATGGGAGATAGATACTGGAAAATGCATTGATACCTTCTCGGGACATTCCAGAGGGGTTCGCGCGGTGGCCATAAGTCGGGATGGTCGGTGGGTGCTCACCGGCTCCCACGACCATACTGCCAAGATATGGGATACAAACACCGGAAGGGTAGTTCGAACTTTTGTAGGCCATCAAAACTCTGTCTGGGCCGTGGCGTTCAGTCCGGACGGCCGATGGGTACTCACCGCCTCTTGGGACGAAACTGCTAGATTATGGGATCTTTTTACTGGGCAGTTGATCCGCGTGTTCAGAGATTCCTCTGATATCAATTCCGCAGTGTTTAGTCCGACCGGCAAATGGATTCTCACCGGTTCCGATAACCAAACAGCAAAGCTATGGGATATCTTTACTGGTCAAGTGGTGCGGACTTTTACTGGCCATACCGGGTTCGTGTATGCAGTGGCGATTAGTCCCGACGACCGCTGGATTCTGACCGGCTCGGGGGATTCTACGGCAAAGTTATGGGATATTAGGAGCGGCAAGCTTATCTACACTTTTGGAGTGCACACCTGCCCTCTGTATTCCGTGGTCTTTAGCCCAAAAGATCCCTACCTGCTGATAGGGGCAGGGGATGGAACAGCCAGGTTATGGGACCTTTCTACCGGTAAGCTACTTCGGAGCTTCAAAGGACATACCGGTGCTGTTCGGACGGTGGCTTTTGCTCCGGATGGAATCCGGATCATGACAGGTTCCGCAGATAAAACCGCAGTGGTATGGAATGCAAAGACAGGGAAACCTATTCGGTCTCTGGAAGGGCATACCGGTACGGTCTATTCCGTCGCCTTTAGCCCCGAGGGAAATCGGATTCTTACCGGCTCTGGCGACAAAACCGCCGTCCTCTGGAATGCCAGAACCTTTAAGCCCATCCATGTGTTCGAAGCCCATTCCGAAACGGTCTTATCTGTTGCTTTCAGTCGGGATGGTAAAGAAATACTTACCGCTTCGAGAGATAAAGATGCCATCCTCTGGGATGCAACCACCGGGCAATCCAACGGTATCTTCTCAAGCGAGGCTGCTGTCGTGAAAGCGATCTTCAGTCCACATGGCCCCAAAGTCCTCACCGCCTCGACGGATGGCCAACTGAAGTTATGGAATGCCCTGCTAGGAAAATTGATTAAAACCTTCTCCTACGCCAGCCAAATTACCTCGGCGGCCTTTGACGCGGAAGGCCGGTGGATCCTCGTCAGCTTTTTGGGGAGACCAGACGCTATATTATTGGATGCAGAGAGGGGAACGGAAATCCGCTCTTTCCGAGGGCATACCGACTCTATCCATTCGGTGGCTTTTAGCCCAGATAACAGCAAAATTGCTACCGCCAGTGGAGACGGCACATGCCGATTGTGGGACCCTCTGTCGGGCCGACAAATCGCTCAGCTTTGGCACCTGCAGGAAGGCCGCTGGTTCATCCTCACCTCGGAAGGATATTTTGATTACGATGGTTCCCGAGAGACCCTGGAATTGATCCGTTATCGAGACCCTGCCACCGGCCAATTGCTTCCCCCGGACCGGACCCGCCAATTCCACAGCCCTGACTTGGTCCGCCAAGCCCTCCAAGGTCCCAATGGGAAGACCAAAGAAAAAGCTTCCACAGGAGCTTCTAAACCCGAAGAGATCCACTAACCGATCGATGAGCTTCTCCGTCCTACCGGGAGTCAAAATGAGGAATACTTTCGCCTAATGGGGAAATCGCTCCAAAAACAGATGAATAGGCCACGCGGCCTGCCTAGCCATTGGAAATCAGGTACCGAAAAGAACAGGGACGGTAGGCTTTCTGCCAGACCTCAGGAAGATGAGTATTCCTGCAAAATCGCCTCGTCCCTTCTGCCCTTGCTCTATTTTTCTTCCCAGGGGAGAGGGATAAGGAAAAACCCACTCCATGCCGCGGAATTGTTACCTCGGACAAAATACGGCGTATGTTTTAGTTCCGCTTATCTTCTTTTGGATTAGGAGGACAAATAGCTATGTTAATTCCTGTACAATGCAAGTGTGGTTGGAATAGTTCAGTGCCGGATACGTTGGCAGGAAGTCAGGTGAAATGCCCGAATTGTTCTACGATGGTGGATGTGCCCAGAGCTAGTCTGAGCACGGGAAATCTCTACAAAGAGGCAATCTATCAGCGGCAGGTTATTATTCTTTTGTTACTTAAAGTAATCTTGGTTTTGTTGCCAATACTCTTAGGACCTAAGTTCGGCGACTTTGTCGATGTCGATATCTATGCGTTGATCGTTGTTATCCTGTTGGCCAATGTGCTGTTTGGCGGCGCAGGGGCGGTGGTGTGTGCTATGTTCCTATTGATACCTGTTGCCTCAGGAGTCTTGGGATGGGTAGCTGGCCCTGCCGGAGCAGATCTAGCTTTTATGGGCTCCTGTATGGGCATCTTTATTGCTTTAGGTACATTGCTTTTTCTCAACGGTAGCGCCACTTCTTACCTACGGAAACATGGAGTTCGGGTGGGGCTTTTCGGCGCCAACTTGGAGAAACCTGGAGTTTACCCAGTGTGGGATGATTGCCAAATACCGGGCAGAAGCTAAAATTCGCCCATCTTTCGGGTTACCGCAGGGATGTCGTCCCTGCTAGTACTCGACCGATTGGTAAGAGCCGAGCTGGGCGGTCCAAAGCGACCTAACCTGGTCAATCGCTGTAAATTCCGGCCAATTCGCACATCCCCACGAAATCAACTCTGGGTAAACTCCAGGGAGAAACTGGCTACCAAACTGACCGCAGAATCCACCGAAAAAAGTGATATTTCGCCGGTGTGAACAATTTTCCGTTTTGGACGGGATATGTATATATTGTCATCAGCACGGAGTGGGAATCTTGCATGATTCCTATTATTTAGACGGATCGCCGCTTTGGCGGAATGGCCAAAGGGAGTCGCCATTCGGTGAACAGCTTGCAAGGGACGTTGCGTTTTGTAGCAAGGACATTCGGTTTTGTAACAAGGAGGAACGAATATGGAGAGATGTACTTTTGTTTATATTTTCGGTTTGCTGGCGGTGTTTTCGGTTGTCTCCGCTTATGGCGGGGTGACGATGGATTTTGTGATCGTCGGCAATCCGGGGAATCTGCCGGACAGCAATGGATTGGGAGCGGTGTCCTACGGGTATAAGATCGGCAAGTATGAGGTAACGATTGGACAGTATGTGGACTTTTTGAACGCGGTGGCCAAAAGCGACCCCTATGGACTTTGGGATCCCCGGATGGAAACCGGCGCTTATGGATGGGTTCCGGGATTTATTGCTCGTACAGGCACACCAGGGAACTATTCGTATCAGGTGATGGATGCAGCATTTTTGAATCGTCCGGTCTGGTGGGTGGATTGGTGGGATGCCGCCCGATTTGCCAATTGGATGCACAATGGTCAGCCAAGAACCGGGGTCAGCCAAGAACCGGCGTCCAGGATGCGACCACCACTGAAGACGGTGCTTACGCCCTGTACGGACGAACCGGAGAGTCCGCGGAGGGTATCCTCCGAAAGCCCTTGGCTCGGTATTTCATTCCAACAATCGACGAATGGTATAAGGCAGCTTATTATAATCGGGGTAATTATGGGATGATGACCAGACCTCCTGGCTATTGGGACTATCCGACTCAAAGTAATACCATGCCTCTCCGGATGCTTCCACCTGGACCTTTTGTTCCGCAGTATCCCGGAATTCCTACCCCTCCGGGGCCAACCGCCGCCAACTATAGTGATGAAAATCAAAATGTGCTCGATCCCATATATTTGGTAACTCCGGTAGGGGCCTATATATGGTCGCCGGGGCCTTATGGAACCTTCGACCAAGGCGGCAATGTCAACGAGTGGGTCGATTATCCAGGGACTGCCTGGAAAGGGTGCTCAGGCGGTCTGATGGGATATCCAGGTAGCTGGTTATATGCCCATAATCAACCCACCGTGCCGGATACCCCGCCCGATTGGTACTGGACCACAGGGACCGGCTTTCGTCTGGGGGCGCGGTTAGAACCCTTCCAAAAGGATCGCCCCCAAGTACCTCCCCTTCCTCCCCCCAGTCCTGACCAAAAGAAACTCATCGTATTTACCCATGGGAGGAGCACCAGCTCAGAGGATTGGGTGGAGCTTTCCAATCCCAATGCGCAAGGGAACAAATGGAGAGATCTTTACCGAGCTTTAGCCAACAGTCCTTACACTCAAGGTTGGACAATCTGGCCTTGGGACTGGACTTCTAAAAGTGATGCGCCGGTATCGCGGGTGCTCTCTATTGCCGAGGAGGAAGGGGAAAAACTTGGGAAGGAGATTATCCAGGGACACTACGATTTGGTACATTTGATTGGATTTAGCGCCGGCTCCGCGTTGATTGCCAAGGCTTCGGAAGTCATCAAACTAAATTCCCCAAATACGATTATTCATACCACCTTTCTGGATCCTTTTAGTGGGCTGGAAGATCTTTGGTTAGATTATTGGTCAGGTTATGAGACTTGGACTCTCAAGTATGGATATTTTTCCGATTGGTCCGATAATTATGTAACAAAGGGGGATTACCCGTTGACCGCCCCGAAACTTCCGTATGCCCATAACGTCGATCTTACAGGGTTGGGGGATATCGGTTTTGGACCGCCCGCCCACGATTATGCGGTACGATTTTACACGCAAACCATCTTCAATCCCACGAACCCTCTTTTTGAAAAGTATGGTTTTGCACGCACCATGGAATATGAAGGTTGGAATTCCAACGGAAACTATTCGCTAGGCAATGAATGGGTTAAGCTGCACGCCAATAACAAGATCAAATGGAAGAAGACCTTCGACCTATCTCCTCTTGTTTGCGAAACCAGCCCGACAGGTACGGTCGAGTGTGGTCTTGGGTGGATTCAAATGACCACGGGATCGCCGGTGTGGGTGGTGGCCGAGATTCCCATCGACCAACCGGTCAATCTACTCTCTGTGGATCTGGAGTTTACCAGTCTGCCCGGGGCCGAAGGCCTTCTGGCTATCTATTGGGATGACCAGGTCATTGGTCTGTTCGATGAACGTCTGGTGGACCCCGGTCGGCAGACCTACATCCTGGATCTTCCCGAGACCGTTTGGGAAGATGATCATTATCTAGAATTGCGGCTCGATCCTTATACGGATGTTCCTTCCAGGGTGTTAGTGGATAACATCCGGCTTGGCTATTGGGAGGTGGTGGAGGCCGTGCCAGAACCCCCCACTTGGCTAGGCGTTTTGCTGGGATTAGGATTCCTGCTGGGTGCCCGGCGATGGTGGAGGCGGCAGAGTGTTCCGGCTCGGAACCGTCCTCCCATCGGTTCTACACCATCCGTTCCAGGAGGCACATCCTACATCTGGGGACGAACGCCGCTCCACCCAACACCCTATAGGAGCGGATTGGGCGAAGCGGTGGAGTCGCCTTATTGACCCCTGCGCAGTCAATGCGCCGGTTCCAGAGGAAGTTTGGTGTAGGCGAAAAGGATCGGAGGATGGTTTGGTCATGACTCTGCCGGGTCATCGACCTTTTCACCGCCTTTTGGAGGTGCTAGAGATCGTCGGGAATGAGTAACATTTTAGCCGAATGCAGTACCTTGTCATTCCCCAGTAGTTCCAAGTCGGTTTGTCCAAGGAAAATAGTTCTAACTTCTTATTTTTCGAGGACTTATGCCACTTTGTCATTTTCACCCTCTAGGGGGGTGGGGCAATAAAAAAATGGACCATCGGTGGTGGAGT
>JAKPGL010000230.1 GCA_029550925.1 Planctomycetota bacterium | reverse complement strand
GAGATTGGGGACGATTTCGGCTGGGGCGGCTTCTGAGCGAGAGGGTTTCGCCGCCGGGCCGGGAGTTTTTTCCGAGGAAGTTTTTTCCGAGGGGGCCTTTTCCGCCTTGGGTTTTTCTGACTGCGGAGAGGGTGCTTCGGGCGGTAGAGTTTCCGAAGCGGGCATTTCGGCCAGCACCATTCCGGCGCCTCCTTGCCAGCCGCCGCCCAGGGCTTTGTAGATGGTTACCAGATTGGCGGCTACTTTACCCCGGGATTCGGCCAATGCATCTTGTTGTTGAACAAGGCCGCGCTGAGAATCCAAGACCCGCTGGAAGTCGATCACTCCTTGCTGGTACTGCAAGAGGGCCAGTTGTACGGCCTTTTCCACCGCTTCGGTGGCCCGGGCCAATGCCCGCACACGCACCTGCTCTTGCAAGAAGGCGGTGATCGCCCCTTCGGCCTCTTCGCAGGCCCGCAAGACCGCCTCCTGGTAGCCTAACAGGGCCTGCCGAAACCGAGCGTCTTCCACCCGAACGGCGTTCCGGAGCCGACCATACTGTAAAATGTCCCATCGGAATCCTGGACTGATGATCCCCGTCAGGCTTCGGCCGTAAAACAGTTCGGGAAAGTTTTGGGCCTGATAACCCAATTGACCAGTGATGGCAATATGCGGATAGAGTTCCGCCTCGGCAATGCCAATTCGGGCGGACTGAGCAGCGGCCAATCGCTCGGCCCGACGCACATCCGGCCGACGCCGCACCAACTCCGCCGGAATGCCTACGACCACTTCCGGCGGCGCCGCCGGAATCTTGCCCGGCGGACCTACGATCTCCGAAATATCCTGCGGCGGCATTCCCAATAGGGTGCAAAGCCGATTCTCGGAGACCCGCCGAAGCGTCTTCAGCATCGGAATCATCGATTCCGTATTGGCCAAGGCGGCCTGGGCCTGTTGCACGTCCAATTCGCTGACAATACCCTGCTCAAACCGAGCGCGGGCAATCCGAAGCGTATCTTGTTGGAGTTGGACGTTTTTCTCCGCCAAAGCGAGCCGTTCATCGACGGTGCGCAATTGCAGGTACGTAGCGGCCGTCTCGGCTTGTAGTAGGATTAGGGCGGCTCGGCAGGACTCTTGTTCGGCTTCTAAGTTGGCTTCGGCCGACTCGATCATCCGGCGGAATCGGCCCCAAAAGTCCAACTCCCAGGCCAATTGCCCGCCGATAAACCAGTCGTCATACACCATCGGAATGAATCCGCTACCGGCAAAATTGGCAAAAGGCATCGCATTTTTGCTCATCATGCTCCGCTTAAAAGTACCGGCCAGCATTTGATCTTGGGGGCCTAGGTAACCCCGCACCACACCCAACTGGTACCGGGCTTCTAGCACCCGCAGCCCGGCAATCCGTAGAGGCAGGTTCTCTCGCTGTGCGGATTCGACCAGTTGCACCAATACCGGATCGTTGAACACGGTCCACCACTGGCTAAGCTCTGGTTCGTCGGTTTTGATGCCGGGTTCCTGGTGGTCCCGCCAATGGTCTGCCGTTTCCACGGCGGGGCGACAATACTCCGGTCCGACCTTAAACCCCTGGGCCACCCATTGCCGGAGGCTAGTCGTACAACCGCTGGTAGCACCGAGGAAAAGAAAAAGCAGTCCCATCCCCCCCCAGAAATGACTAAAACGGGGGGTTTTAAATAATATCTTTTGGGTATAAAAGACGGTGGGTATTGGAAGATTCCGTTCCATTGCACAGGCTCCTAAAGAGTCCTTTTCAGGGCTTCGCCGCCCATGAAGCGTGAACTGTTCGTAAGTCTTTATTTTTCAGGATATTAAGACGTATTTTCCAAACCGGGGTAAAATCCATTTTTTCGGATTTACCGGAATAACCGAAATAACCGGTATAAGCGGTGCTTGTTGCCTATTCGGCAATCTTTTCCCAACCACTTGACACAAAGACCAAAAAGTCATAAAATTGACCAAGTAGTCAGAACATTAGCCGATATATTCCAAATACTGAATGAGAATCCAACCCCAAAACCAAACTCCACCCCCCTCGGGTAAGGGGAATCATTTTCCAATCCTGGCTGGAAAAGGACGCCCGATGAGCAATTTGGCAGAACGATGTCGGGAACTGGCCGCCTCGGCCATGAAAGACGGCATTGCCAATGCTGCCCTGGAGGTATTGCGTCAGTACGGCTATGAAGGCCTAACCATTGAGCGGGTGGCGGACGGCGCCGGCATTTCCAAAGGGAGTGTGTATAACTACTTTCAAAACAAACAAGAGTTGATTCGTTTTGTGTTTGACCGGATCGTGGAACCGGCGATCCAGGCCACGGAACAAATCATGGCTCAAGCGACCGGCGCCTTGGAAAAATTGGAAGCCTTGCTGCGGATGATGTTGGACCATTTCAGCCAACAGCGGAGTTTATTTGATTTTCTGTTTCACGATCCGGCGGTTCGGGAGTTGTGTATGGCTTCCCGCCGGGCAAAAAACGATCTGGCCACCAGCCGATTTGAAACCATTTTGCAGCAGGGGATAGAGGAGGGCCTTTTCCGTCCGCTGGAAACCAGGGCGGCGGCCGAAATGCTCTTCGGAGCGGTGATCTTTCTCATCGAACGTCAATTGGAACTGGGCGAACGACGTCCGACCGACGAGATGGTTCGCCATTTGTTGGATGTGTTTCTACGTGGTATTGAAGCGAAAGCCACTGGATAAGGAGTGGGCCTACGATGAGTGGTAAAACGGTTCGGTATTTCGGAATCTTGGGGATAATGATTGTCGTAGGAATCGGCATGACCGCGGCGGCGATCAGTTGGGCCCGCAACGGCAAATCGTCGTCGGATGGGCAGGATTCTCCCTCGCCGGCAACTAAGCCCGTGGCAGGTTCCCTGGACGAACGGCCGCCGGCGCCGGTGATGCTTACGCCGGCGACTTGCCGAGATTTTGAAGAGAAGTTAAAAATTTCCGGTACGGTGTTGGCCAAGCGGTTTGCGCTCGTGTCGGCTCGGATTCCCGGCACGTTGGACCAGGTGTTTGTTGACGCCGGCGATGTCGTCGAGGCCGGCAAAACGAAACTCTTCCAGACCGACGCCCTAAAGCTCCAGCAAGCCTTAGCGATTGCCCAGCAGCAGGTGGCGGTTTCTGAATGCGCTTTGCAAGAAAAATTCGCCCTTTTGGAAAAAACGCGGGTTGCCAGGGACCAGTCGCTTGCCGACCTGGCTCGCTACCGCCAATTGCGCCAGCAAAACGCCATCGCCCAGCAAATGCTCGAACATCAGGAAGCGCAATGTCGGCAGTTGGACGCCGACATCCGGCATATCGAGACCTTGATCGACCTGGCCAAGGCCCAGTTGGAGCAGGCCCGACTGAATCTGCGGATTGCCGAGAAGGATTTGGCCGACTCGCTGGTCATAGCGCCGATCAGCGGCCGGGTGTCGGTTCGGCTTAAAGAGCCGGGCGAAATGGCCGGCGCCGGCACGCCGGTGCTTCGAATCGAGGACGGTTCCCTGGTGGAAATCAGCGTGTTTGTGCCGTCGGAATACTACGAGCGGGTCGAAGAGGGCAAAACGAAGCTGCGAGTCCGCGTAGGCCAGACCGTGTTGAAGGATTTGGCGGTTACTTATAAAAGTCCGACGGTGGAGAGTCGGCTTCGCACGTTCCAGGTGAAAGCCCTGGTCCAATCGCCGCCGCCAGAGGTGGTGCCAGGCGCTTTGGCCCAGGTAGAGGTGATCTTACAAATTCGAAGCGGAGTCGCCGTTCCGGTCCAATCGGTGGTCCAACGCTCCGGGGCAGATGTGGTGTTCACGGTCCAGGAGGATCGGGCGCGGGCGCTGCCGGTGCAACTGGGTCTGGAGATGGACGGCTGGCGGGAAATCTTGTCCGGAGTCCATGAAGGTGCGCCGATTGTCTCCGTGGGGCAAAGCATGTTGGACGACGGCGTCCGCGTGCGTCTGCTGGAACAGAAAAAAGAGTAGCCGTTTCTGATGAAATCGGTTCTCGAAGTTCCCGCGGTTTTTAGGCTTCTTGAGGACAAACGACCATGTTTCTTTCCGATTTTGCGGTACGTCGGCCGGTAGCCACCAGTTGTTTGATCATTGGGCTTACGATCTTGGGCATAAACGCCTATCGGAAGATGGGTTTGGAGATGATGCCCAAGGTGGATATTCCGTATATTACGGTGGTTACCGTGTATCCTGGGGCGTCGCCGGAAGAATTGGAACTGGACGTGGCCAAGCGGATCGAAGACACTGTCTCCTCCATCGAAGGGCTGAAACATGTTTCTTCTGTATGTATGGAGAATGTGTGCCAGACCTTGCTGGAGTTTGAGTTGAGCGTGGATATTGACATAGCGGCCACGGATGTGCGGGAGAAAATTGATCTGATCCGCTCGGAACTGCCGGAGGACGTAGAAGACCCGATTATTCAGAAGTTTGACGTGAACGCCCGGCCGATTGCCACCTTGGCCCTGACCGGCACGACGCCGATCGACGAGCTTTATGATTATGCGGACAACGAGCTTCGGGATCGGCTCAGTGTGGTGGAGGGGGTGGCCAATGTGGATCTGATCGGCGGGGCCAAGCGGGAGGTCCACGTCGAACTGGACCGGGAGAAATTGGCCGCCCGAGGGCTTTCCAGTATGCAGGTGGTCGAGGCGGTGAAGGCCGGTGTGCGGACCATTCCTTCGGGCCGAGTCCGAGAAGGCGGCATTGAATACTCCGTAAAATTCGACGCCGAATACGACGACCTGAGGCAACTCGCCGATCTGGAGGTCGCCAATCAAGAGGGCCGGCGGTGCTATCTGCGGGATGTGGGCCGCGTCGTAATGAGTACGGAGGAAGTCCGCCAGGCGGCCCGATTGGACGGCCAGCCGTGTATCGCCATTCGGGTAGTCAAAAAGGCCGATGCCAACGCGGTCGAGGTGGTCCGAAATCTCCGTCGGGCCGTCGAAAGGCTCAACCGGGAGTTGCCCGCTTCCATGCAACTGGTGTGGCTGCGGGATGACGGCACCTTCATCGAAGCGATGAACCAGGATGCATGGACAAATGTTGGCGTAGGTATCCTGCTGACGGCGGGTATCCTGTTTTTGTTCCTCTACGAACTCCGATCCCTGGTGATCGTCGGTATTACCATGCCGCTGACGATCGTGATCAGTCTTTTTTTCATGCAGGCGATCGGTTATACGCTGAATACTTCGACGCTGATTGCTATCGGGCTTTCGGTGGGTATTTTGGTCACCAACTCCATTGTGGTGTTGGAGGCGATTATTTCCCGGCTTCAGAAAACGGGCGATCCGAAGGAGTCGGCCCGGCTGGGGGCCTCCGAAGTGTTTATCGCCGTCTTGGCCAGCGCCCTGACGAACGTGGTAGTGCTGTTTCC
Source organism: Planctomycetota bacterium (assembly GCA_029550925.1). Taxonomy (GTDB): domain Bacteria; phylum Planctomycetota; class Planctomycetia; order Pirellulales; family Thermoguttaceae; genus JANXAQ01. Next base: position 3,900 of record JAKPGL010000230.1, on the reverse strand, counting down.
GTTGGGCGCCATGAGCACACGGGTAGGCATGTTCATGGGACCGCTAGCATGGACCATGGTCGTCATGACCGTGGTGTCGCTGGGCATTTCGTTTACGCTGACGCCGATGCTCTGTTCGCTTTTGCTCAAGCCGCGTCGGCCGGACGCCCGCTCGCCGCTTCTTTGGTTGGAACGGGGATTCAATCGCTTTTTGGACGGCCTCATCGAACTCTATCGACGGATACTGGCCTTTATGGAGCGCCATCGATGGGCGGCGGTCGGCTTGGTCCTGGCCGTGCTGGTTATGATGGTCCATGCCGTCTGGCTTGGCGGTCGGCTCGGCACAGGATTTTTCACCGAAACCGACCAAGGCGACCTCTATGTGCGCATGGAATTTCCCACCCGATATGATCTCAATGCCACCCTGGAGCGGGTCCTGGAAGCCGAACGGCGGCTCAAGGATATGCCCGAAATGCAACACATGCTCACCTTCGTCGGCCGGGCGGAGGCTGTCCTGGGTCAAACCAGCGAAGGCGTCTATCTGGCCCAAATCCAGATGATGTTCTCTCAGCGAACCGAACGGCAACTTACGATCTACGATCTCATGGACGAAGTGCGCCGCCGAATCGTTCCCTTCCCGGACGCCAATGTGCTGGTGAGTATTCCGTCGATCATGGGCGGCCAGAGCAACCCGGTCGATATGGAGATTGTCGGCGTCGATTTAAAAGAGCTGGATCGGTTGGCCCTGGTCAGTCTGGAGACTGCCAAAAAGATTCCCGGCATCCTGACGCCAGATACCTCGGTCCGGCCGCCCAAGCCGGAGTTGCGGATTCGGCCGCGGCGGGAAATTCTGGCCGACCTGCAAACCCCGGCTGTCGGCGTGGGCCTGACGTTGCGCGGCAATTTGGAAGGGCTGAAGGCCGGTACGTTCAAATCCCGACAAACCGCCCGGAACTACGATATTGTGGTCAAATTCATCGAACGGGAGGGCAAAGACCAGGTGGCCAATTTCGCTTTCCCCGGAGCGGAGGGACACGCCCTGGTTTTGGCCACCCTAGGCAAGGTCTCTGAACAGGCCGCCCCCATCCAAATCATCCGTAAAGACAAAGAACGAGTAACCAAACTGACCGCCCAGTTGGCCCCCACGCTCCCGCTGGGAAAAGCCGTCCAGATACTTAGCCAAGATTTAAATAGCCAAATCGCCTTCCCGCCCGGCTATCGGTATCAATTTACCGGTCTCTATGAAGTGATGAGCGAAGGTCTGGGGGGGCTGTTGGAAGCAGGGCTGATCTCGGTGCTCCTGGTGTTTCTCAGCCTGGCCGCCATCATCGAATCTTTCCGCCGCACCTTTCTGGTACTGGTTACCATCCCCCTGGCCCTGATCGGCACAACCTGGGCGTTGGGCCTTGCGGGCATCAGTTTTGAAATTTTCGTCGTAGCCAGCATCGTCATGATGACCGGTATCGTGGTCAACAATGCCATTTTGATCATCGACCGATTTCAGGTGTTAGTGGATCAAGGGACGCCCCGGCATCAGGCGATGATTCAAGCCGCCTGCGACCAGTTCCGACCGGTCGTCATGATCACCCTCGCCGCTGTGTTGGGGATGGCGCCGCTGGCGCTGGGACGCGGCATTGGGGCGGAAACTCGGGTGGGCGTTGGCGTGGCCACCATCGGCGGCATCCTGGTCTCCGGCATTCTTACCCAATTCCTACTGCCGGTGATCTATGATCTCATGACCCGCGGCGGCGAACATCATCCTGCCTCAGCGGCCGCTTCTACCGAACCGCCGGAAACGGTATCCTAAAGATGGTCTCAAGCTACATCGGATAGTTGGTTTGCCGCGAAAGGCCGCCCCATCCGTAACGCCGTCTGTCAAGACGGCGTCTGCCTCTTTCCAGACGATTAAATCAACCCGCTTTGGCAACAAAAACTATGCCCTCCTCTCTCCATCGAATACATTACTTTCCTTTCCCGACCTTGGTCGCTCTGGCGGCGGGGGTAGTCTTTCTGGCCGTTTGCCCGGACTGCGCCATTTCGGCAGACTCAGCCCGCCCATCCGCCCCATCGGCCCAAAAGTATTTTGGCCTGCGGGCAATCGACGCCCAGACCGGCCGGGGCGTCCCCCTGGTCGAACTCCGCACCGTGCATGAAGTTGCCTACTGGACCGATAGCGCCGGCTGGGCAGCTATCAACGATCCGGAACTCATGGACCGAGAGGTCTATTTTCACGTGCGAAGCCACGGATATAGTTTGCCGGCCGATGGCTTTGGCTTTCGTGGTGTTCGACTTTTGGTTCGGCCAGGCGGGCGGGCAACCATTCGACTCCAGCGGCAGAATATTGCTGAACGAATATATCGTATCACCGGCGCTGGCATCTATCGGGATAGCCTCCTTTTGGGCGAGCCGGTCCCGGCTGCTACGCCGCCGGTGCGGGCCGACGTGGCCGGTCAGGATTCCGTCCAGGCCGTCGTCTATCGGGGGAAAATCTACTGGTTTTGGGGCGACACAAATTGGCTTGTGTATCCGCTGGGCAATTTCCGAACCACCGGCGCCGTCTCGCCGCTATCGGGACAAGCCGGTTTTGACCCGAATACGGCTGTACCGCTGGAATACTTCACCGGGCCGGACGGCCGATGTAAAAACCTTTGTTCCTTCGAGTCCAAAGAAGGCGTGATCTGGATCGACGGCCTGGTGGTGGTCCCGGATCCCAAGGAAGGTGAAAAACTCTTGGCCCATTACGCCCGCATGAAATCGCTCGGGGAAATGCTTGAACACGGCCTGGCCGTCTGGGATGATCAAAAACAAGAGTTTCGCCAGTGGGTCCGGTTTCCCAAGGAGACGGCAAACCACACACTGATTGGACATCCGTTCCTATACCGGGAAGGAGCTGGCCTGGACGTTCCGGCCGGTTCCGCCAGCTCCCCTGTTTCCGAAGCCAAGTCACCAGGTGGAAAACCTGCTGCTTCCGACGCCGAAGACACACCATCTTCTGCTTCCGGCGACCAAAGGCCACTGTACATCTACTGTGGGCTGGCCTTTCCGAATATCCGTGTTCGGGCCAGTCTGGAGGCCCTGGCCAACCCAGACCAGTATGAAACCTGGACCTGCCTGGCCGAAGAAACCCAGCCGGACACGCCGAGGGAAGATTCTGCACGATCGGACGCCAAAAGCCGATCCGACAGCCAAGAACCGTTGCCCGTAGTGAAACGGGACCCGGACGGCAAGCCCCTTTGGCGCTGGAGCAGGAAGGCCCCGCCCCTCAGCCCCGCCTTGGAACATCGACTGGTGCGGGCAGGCCAACTTCGGCCAGAAGAAACCTATTTCCTGCCGGTGGATGTGCAGACCGGCAAACCTGTGGAAATCCACAGCGGCTCGGTCCGGTGGAACCCCTGGCGGAAACGGTGGATTCTGATCGGCCTGGAGCAAGGCGGCCGTTCTTCCTTTTTGGGCGAAGTCTGGTACGCCGAGGCGGAAAACCCGGTCGGCCCCTGGCGCCGAGCGGTGAAAATCCTCACCCATGACCGCTACAGCTTCTATAACCCGGTCCACCATGACTTTCTGGACCAACAAGGGGGCCGGATCATCTTCTTCGAAGGCACCTATAGCCACACCTTCTCCGGCAACCCCACGCCCACCCCCCGGTATGACTACAACCAGATCATGCACCGGCTGGACCTGGCCGACCCTCGGCTAAAGCCGGCGCAGAACCAATGATATTCTGCCCAGGGGATGCTCTTTTCTTTTCTACGACAGCATTAAAGGTTCGCTTGTTGAAGTGCTGGAGTTTACCCAGTGTGGGATGATCGCCAAATACCGGGCAGAAGCTAAAATTCGCCCATCTTTCGGGTTACCGCCGGGATGGCGTCCGTGCTAGCTCTCGACCGGGTTGGTACGATCCGAGCCGGGCGGTCCAAAGCG
>JAKPGL010000225.1 GCA_029550925.1 Planctomycetota bacterium | reverse complement strand
AAATTTTTTCCGCTTCTGTTGTTCCCAGCGTTACCGGCGCCCCTGGCGCTCCCGCCGCGGGGAAGCACATCAATATAAACCACATCGGAACGGTCTAGTCGAGCAAGAGCGGCTTCGCTCTCCCTTTGTTCTATCCGGGCGATGCTGCCTAATAAAACGGGGCTTTTCCCTCCCTCGTTTACCGGCAACATTTCAAGCTTGGCAAGGGATTCGCCGCCGAACTTTATGGCCGAAACCCGTATATCAATAGGCCGGCCGTCCCGCTCAATCCGGGCTGCCACGAGGCCATCCGTATAGGCCATAAGGGACCTGCCGACAGAGAGGGTAGATAACTGGGCTGATGCAGCCATATCCGGCTTCAAGGTGATCCGTATCTCCGGCCTGAGTTGGGCAGGCCTCCAGGAAAGGCTTGCATCCGGGAGGCGGGATTCAAGTTCATCGGAAATAATCTTCCGTTGATCCTGGAGTGTATCGGGGTTCTCTGCCTTAAGGGCCACCGTGTATGCAGAAGAAAGACCAAGGATGCGTTCTATTTTGTCTTGAGGAGGCTCTAGGCGCAGGGTCGTACTAAAAAAGCCTTCCTTATCTAGATAGTCCCGTACCATCGTAGAAATTGATTCAATAAGTTCGTCTGTACTTACCACATTGCTCTGTTTAAGAAAACAACGGAATTGAACCAATTCTTTTCTGTATTCCATAGAGGCTCGACGGAGGCTATCCTCCTCTTCCGAGCCTGCCCTTCCAAAGACCGATGCAAAAGAAGGAAGCCCTAAAAGCAGTTTTCCGACAGCTTCGCTTTGTTCTGCAACCACATCTAGGGCTGTTCCCGGAGGAAAGGCGAGTTCGAGCCTGAGCTCATCGGGGCTGTCAGTGGGTGCAAAACGAACCGGACGGCTTGCCAAAAGTAAGGTGCCACCAAGGACTGCGAGTACTGCTACTATCCAGAATAAGTGGGGGCGGCGGAAAGAGAAACGGAGCAGTTTTCCGTACACAAGATCAAGACGGTGCAGGAGAAACAAGGTGGCGCACCGCAGACTGCTCTGTCGGCGGCCCGATCTCCCGCCGAGGCTCCCATGGCCGACTGATGCATCGCCGCTTTTCCAGAGGAACCGGTACAGTGAGGGCAGGATAAACTGGGCGTAGATCCAGCCTGCGGTGACCATGACGACGAGGCATACTGCCATATCGCCAAAGAGGCTCCCCAAGGGGCCGGGCAAAAACAGCACCGGCACAAAGACGATGGCCGTCGTAATGGTACTCCCCAGGGATGAGGATGCTACCGAAGCAACCGTATCTGCCACCACGGCGGCCCTGGGCTTGTCAGACAGCAACTTCTCACCCCGGGAGCCTTCAGTCCTGGGGCCTTCAACCAGGGGGTGGTCTGGACTGGATTGGCCCTGGGCTTTTAACGGAGCGCCAAAGGTACGCTCCAGGAGTTCCAGAATGACCACGGAGGTGTCCGATACGAGTCCTATACCCAGGGCCAGACCGCCAAGGCTCATGCTGTTGAGGGATCTGCCAGAAATCGCCAGGGCTGCCAGGGCCGCCGCTGCAGCAAACGGCAAAGACAGCAGGGTAAGAAAGCTGCCTCGCCCGGAGGGGATAAAAAAGAAGATTGTAAGGATTACCGCCAAAGCCCCCAGGAGGGCACTCCTCCCGAGATCCGCAAGGCCCCGACGGGTTGCAGCAGAGCCATCAAATACAAGAAAGACCTCCGCATCTTTACCAAAATCCTTCTGAGCCTCTGCTAAAACTTCCCGCACCTTTTTTGCAGCTTGGATAGGGTTGGTACCGCTCCGCCGGTACAGTTCAAGGGCTACCGACTCTTTGCCATCGGCAATAAAAATGCTCTTACGGTCCTGTTTTTCTACCCTGACATCCCCAAGATCCTTCGTATAAAGGGGGCCGCTCCGAGTAGGGAGGGCAAGATTCGATAGTATTTGCACCGATTCGGGTTTTCCCGCACAGACAATCACCAGTTCCTGGGTTCCTTCCCGTCCGGTTCCCGCGCTGACATCTACCCATTCGGAACCGATGAGCTGGGCCAGGCTCGATGCCCCGAGTCCCCGGGCAAAGGACCGTTCCGGATCTATCCGGAGGCGGACTTCCTCTTTCTGACCACCCACCAGCACAACCCGGCCAATTTCATCGATCCGTCTGAACCGGGACCGTAGCTCATACTCGGCCAGGTGCCGGGCAAATTGGACTTCTTGAGTTTTGGACCGGATTCCAACAATGGCCACAGGTTCCGTATCGGGGTCTCCACTGATTACCAGGGGCCGTGCTGTGCCTTCG
>JAKPGL010000223.1 GCA_029550925.1 Planctomycetota bacterium | reverse complement strand
GGCTTTTGGAATATCTGGAGGGAGGGAGTCCCGAACTTTGTTTTGGCTGAGGCGCTCGGGGTGCGCGCCGAGGTCGGCAAATGAAAACAAAACAGGCAATTTAGAAAAGCTAGACAGCCTTGCAACCCGCCCCCCGCTCCCCGCTGACCGCTGAATAGGTGAAAAAAAAGACAAGGACAAAATTTTCAGTTATTCAGGGATTGGTTCAGAGGTTCCAACAGACGGCCGGTCCGCCGGATAGACTCCAGGACGCAAAGGACGTCTTCCTGGCGAGGAGTTTTTCTGTTGACCTCTAACAAAAGCGAAGCCGCGGAAGGATCTGCCGAAGCGATCTCAGAAGGCGTAGGGGGAAGTTATTTTTGGAGAGGTTCTAAGCGGCTTCGGCGTTCGGCGGATGTAGGGAGGCCGAAGGACTTGGGGAATGGCGGGGTTCCTGAGTTTGGGGGGCTTCCGAGGAGGCGGCGGTGTGCTGTTGGTCGCTCGGCTGGGGTTGCTGAGAAGACGCCGCCTTTTGCGTCTGGGCGCTAGCGCGGGCATGTTCTGCATCGCGGCCGCTCGCGGCGGCTGAGGGGGATTCTCGGTTGAACATGGAAATATATTTATTGATGGTCTTTGGGCCGTTTGAGACGGAGGCGATGTCCGACAGATCGGCCTCTTCCTCCGGCAGGGCTTCGTGCCATTGAAAATCTTCCTCTAGGATCGAAGGCGATTCTTCTAAGCTATCCGCCGGCGGCAGGGACGAGGGGGCGTCGAGGCGGTCCACGTCCAGGTCATCGGAGATGGGGGCGGCAGTTTCCGGCTCAGAATCCTCTAGTGCGGGTTCGACTTCGTCTAGGGCCGGATCAAGGAGGGCCGAAGCAGTTTCCACGGTTTCCTCTCCGCTGGTTTGTTCTTCAGGAAGCGGGGGGGGTTCTGAAGGGTCTGGGTCTGGGGGCGGCGACTGGACCGGTTTGCGGCGGCGTGGGCGGTTTTCGGTCCAAGGGATTTCCAAACAGACCCTAGGCAAAGGCGGGCGCGACCAATCGGGCAACTCGGCCTGCGGGACCCGAAGTTCCTGAAAAAGTTTCAGGAGGTGTTCATGGCAAGTGAATAAAAGTATTTGGCGGCCTTGCTGGGCGAAATCCCGCAACAGGGCGGCGGCGGCTCTGGCGCGAGACGTATCGAAGTTTACCATCACATCATCCAGGATCATCGGTAGTCGCACCCCTCGCCGAGCGTAAGCAGCCGCCAACGCCAACCGCAGGCTAAGGAACAGAAGTTCTCTTGTCCCCTGGCTCAATCGTTCCACCGGTGCACTGCCTCCCTCGGCCAGATCGACCCACAACTCCTCCTTGTCCAACGGCCGCCACACACGGACGTATCGTCCTTCGCTCGTGCGGCGGAAATACTCCGAGGCTTCCTGGAGGGTTTCCGGTTGGTATTGGCGTTCGTACTGTCGGTGGAGATCATCGAGGAGTCGGCTTGTTAGGGCCAGCACTTGCCAGCGGCGGCTTGCTTCGGCAATTTCTCGTTCCAATTGTTTCCCTTGGAGGCGTAGTTGGGGCAGCGTGCGGTCGTCGGCCAATTGCCGAAGCTGCTCGTTCAACTGGCCTCGTCGTTCGTAGCAGGCCTGAAGTTCTTGGGCGAGCTGGTCGATTCGGTCGGTCAGTTGTTGTTGCTGGGCCTGCAAATCTATGGAGGAGTCCAGATAAGGGAGCAAATCTTCTTCCCGGACGCCGCCGGCCAAGGCCGCCTCGATTTCCCGTTGAATGGCTTCCCGTTCGGCGGCAAGTTGCTGGGCCTGCTGGGTTTCCTCGGCCCGACGGCGGAAAGCCGCTTCGTCGGCTACGCCTGCTTGGCGAAGCAGTCGGCGACGGTGAATCTGCCAGCGGGCCAATCGCCGGCGGATTCGTTGTTTTTGCTGACGGACCGCCTGGAGTTGCCGACGGATTTCCCGACGCCGCCCGCACCGCACCTGCGCCGTCTTTAAGTCTTCTTCCATCAGGCGGACCAGTTCCATCGGGTTCAAGTGGGCCGGTTGCATGCCAAGCTGCTCGGCCAATTCCCGAATCCGGTTTCGGAGCTGTTCCCATTGCTGTTGGTGTTGGGCGTATTCCTGTCGGCATTGCTGGAGGCGTTGTTGGGCGTCGGCCAACCGATCCGCTTGGTCTTGGAGTTTGCGGACCTGGGCGGGCGATAACTTGGTCGGCAGTCCCAACACTTCGAGCGTCTCCTGCCAGCGGCGTTGGGCGGCGTCGAGTTGTTGGCGGCACTGCTGGAGACGTGTTTCGGCGTCCTGGACTTCTCGCCACGCCGACTCCCGACGGTTGTCCAACGGAGTGAGTTGTTCCAAGAGGGTCAATTCACGCTGGACGTTTTCGATCCGTTCGGCCAATGAGCCTGGAGCGGGCGGAATGGCGGCGTCGAGGGTCTGGCGTTCTTCCAGGAGTTGTCGGGTTTGGGTCTGGAGCATTTTTCGTTGTTGGGAGTAGGTGTGCATCTGGCGGCGGCGGTGCTGCTGGAGAAAGATGTTGCCGAATACAGCGCCCACCAAGGCCGCCACGCCGAGACTTGCCAACAGAAGGTTCCAGGCGCCGATCCCTAGGCCGGGCAAAATACCTCCCAAAAGGACCAGCCCCGCGCCCAACAGAAACAGCGCGCCCCAACCGACCAATTCCGCGGCCGGTTGGGCCTGCTGAGCCATCAGCCGTTGGGCCTGTTGGCCGATTTCCGCCTGCCGACGTTGGAGTTGGGCCAATTGTTTGTCGATCTGTTGCCGACGGTGCAATTGGGCCAAAAGTTCGCTTTTCTCTTGCAGGGCGGCGTTGAGGTCGGAGCAACCGCGGTCGGCCAGGGCCTGCTGGAGTTGCTCTTGGAGGGCCTCGGCCGTTTGTCGAGCCGCGGCGGCCTGTTGACGCACTTGCTGGAGCGCACGCCGAAATCGACGGATTTGGGCCGCTGGTTCTCGAAGCCGATCCCATAGCCGCGCCTCGCCCCACGCCGACCATCCCCTGGACACCTCTCCCAACCAGTCCGCATCCTCCAAACCCGCCTGTTGAGACCGCTCGGCCAATTTGGCTTCCAGAGAGGCGATCTCCTCCTGCAAGGCGTTCATCCGCTGTTCCAGCGAACTGAGCCAGGGGAGTTGTTCCACAAAAGAGCGAATACGGGCGGCATGGGCGCCCAGCATACCCGGCGTCCCAAGGGAGGCCAATTCCCCGCGAAGTTGGGCCTCCTGGGACCGCAGCTCGACCAGGTGGGCCTGGTGCTGGTGGATGGCCTGGGCAAGGTCTTCCCATTGGCGGAGCATGTCGGCCGAGACGGGTTTGCCGGCAGGTAGGGCGGCCAATTGGGCGTCCAATTGGCCGCGACGGTGCAGCCGGTCGCGAAGCCCGACGGCTGTTTCTATCAAACGGCTTTGGGTTTGCAGATCGGCCAATTGGGCCTGGAGTTGTTGGGCTTGCTGATCGGCTTGGTCGCGTTGGGCCAAAAGATGAGGATACTGGCCGGCGGCCTGGCGGGCGGCGTGCATCTGGCGACGAAGCCTTTCCTGCCGGGCCAAAAGATCGCCCAATAGGCACGGTTGGTCGCCCGGCGCCAAAAGTCGGTCCCTGGCCGAGCGCAACTCCTTCATCACCTGCACCAGGCTGACCCGATCCACACCGGCCGATAGCGCATAGAGCAAACCGGCCGCCTCCGTCTGGCTGAGCAAGGCAAGCTGTTGGATTTCTCGCAGACCCAGCGCAAAGATATTTTGATACGTGGTTTCATCCACCCCGCCCAGCCAAGAGGCAAGCAAACTTTCTTCTTCGAGGACGCCATGAGGACCTAAGATGCGAAGTCGTCCCAACCGGTCGCCGCCGTCGGCACCGGCGTCCCTCGGCGACCTCTGGCCCTCCGTAGGATCAAAAGCCGCTCCTTTGGTTTGTTCCTGCAACTGTTCTTCACCCAGGAGCCGTTGGATCCGAAAGGTCCCCTGCGGCGCAGCGACTTCCAACCAGCCGCCTGCTCGGCCGGGCGGTTGCGGCGGCAGATAGCCCTCCCAGGCCGACGTAAATCCATACAGCACCGACCGCACAAACTCCAGCAGGGTGGTTTTACCGGCTTCGTTGGGCCCGTAAATGACGTTCAGGCCGTCCTGGAAGCCCTCCACCCGCAATTGGCGCCACACGCCAAACCCCTCGACATGAATCGCCCTGATTTTCACCGAGGCCTCCTTTCCTTCCAACCGTTTGCCCCAGCTCCAACGGGTCCGTTTGGCCTGCTCGGCGAAGGGCTGTGCAGGCCCAACCACGCCGCTTTGCTTTTTCTAACCTGCTCGCCAGCGACGTTACATCCCCAACATTCCTTCACCTTCCAGTAGATCTGCGCCCAGCAGGGCCGACTCCTGCCACAGTTGGTTTTGCAACCGCGGGTCCTCCACCGACAGGATCGACCCCAATTGCCCGGCCAACGAGGAACCTTCCGCATATTCGCTCAAATCCACTGTTTCGGTTTCGTTCTGCCGCTGTTGAACCAATCGAAGAAACACGTCGCGGAGCGAAGGCGTTCCTTCGGTTTCTGCCGGCTTCGGGATTTCCTGACTGACCCGAAGCGAGTTGCTCCAACAGAACGGTTTCTCTTGAGCGAATTCTCGACGCAATTGTTCGAGCAATTCCGCAGCAAGCCGACCTCGCCGGAGCCGATCCACCAACGGCCCCTCGCCGACGATCACCCAATCGACCATCCAATCGACCATCGGGGCGCTTTGTCGCAGGGCGTGGACCCGACCGCGCAGGAGCGTTTCCAACGCCTCCCGATTGGTTCGGCTGTGGACAGGAATCCGCTCGGTTTGCCAGCGGAGTCCGTCGGCGGCGAAAAAGGCCAGTCGAAACCCCCGTTCGGGATGCCACCAAACAAGCGTACATCCATGCGCCCCGGGTTCTTCCGGTCCTCGGCCTTGCGGCGTGCCGGGATAGTGGACCACCTCAGGACTGGTGCGGAAGGTGCTTCGGCGATGTCGGCCGCCCAAGGCCCAATAGTCGATCCCCTCGACGTGCAATTTCTCCGGGTCGGTTCGTCCGTACACAACGGCGATCGTGGGGACCTCTGCGGGGGATTGACGAAAATCGCGGGGGCGTACCCTTCGCTTTTTGTGTCGTACCGCGCCGACAACTCGGGCTATCGGCGCCCCGCCTTGCTCGTGGAGATGGACTTCAGGACGGGATCGGCTAAACCGGCGGACATTATCCGGCAATCGGAGCAAACTGGGCCAGAGTTCCGGCGGATCGCAGCGACCGCCCACCCAATAGACCGTAACACCGGCGTCGGCCAACCGACGGAATTGCTCCCGCAAAAACAGAGGGCCCCGAGGGCCGGTCCACGTCGGGTCCAAAATATCGCCCGCCAGCACCACAAAGGCGGCCTGATGGGCCAGGGCCAAATCCACCACCCGCTCCGCCGCCCGATACGGCGATTCCAACATCGCCTCCCGAAGCGGTTCGGGCGTTTCTATCCCGGCAGTCCCGGGTTGCTCCAGATGAAAATCCGACGCATGAAGAAAACAAAACGGCGTCCCCGCCATCGCCCGCCTCCTTGCACATCAGGGAGAGTTTACTGCCCAAGGGTTTTCGTCGTTCTCAAAGGGGCTGGATGACTCCCCACGTGGTTACCATATTCTGGGGCTTCTCGTTAGAATCCTATTTCTCGCAAAGACCTTTCGCCCTGCCTATTACGACGCACCCAGTGTAGCAATCCTGCCCGATTCAATCCACATCAGAATTGGCAAAAGACTCAACAAGAGGAATAGGGAGTTTATGGGAAGGGGTTCATTCGCCCCCCCTTTTTGGGTGTATGGGCGATTTGTTTTTAGCAATTGTTAGGGGGAGAGCGTAACTCTTTTCGGGGGTGCTATTTGACAAAATTCGTTTTTCGCAAGATGATGAGAAAGGAGGCTGTGGGAAGCCGCTTCATGGGCCTACCCCTTTTGAGGAACTTTTCTCTTCCCGGCGGCGTCTATAAGGGTGAACCGTGCTGTGAACGACGATGTTCGACTGATCGAAACGACCCTCCAAGGCCAGACAGCCGCGTTTGGCCAACTGGTCCAAAAATATCAGGACCGGTTGTTCAACACGCTTCTGTATGTCTTGGGAAACGCCGAGGATGCCCGGGACATTGTCCAAGAGGCCTTTGTCCAGGCCCTGATGAAATTGGAGTCGTTTCATCAGGCGAGTTCGTTTTACACGTGGTTGTACCGGATTGCTTTTAACATAGCCGCCAGTTGGCGTCGAAAGAAGAAGTTGGATCGGGTGTCATTGGACCAGATGCACCAACAGAGCGGCCAAGAACCGATCGCCCATACCGAACAACCGGACGCCCGCTTAGATCGGGAGGATTGCTGCCGACAAGTCCACGAAGCCCTCGATCAACTGCCCGAAGAATATCGCACCATTTTGGTACTTCGAGAAATGGAAGGCCATTGTTACGAGACGATCGCCGAGATGTTAGACCTGCCGGTGGGAACCGTGCGAAGTCGGTTGCATCGGGCCCGCTGGCAACTCCGCCAATTGCTCAAACCGCGCATTGCCTTGCCGGAGTAAACAAACGAATCGACATTCCGTGAATGTAAATGGTTTTTGGTGTTCTATTGTTTCAACGTCCCATAACCCCATTACCGTCGGATGGTTTGACCACTGCCGGATGAGCCATGAAGAACCTGCCTGACCCGGAACTTCTCAGTGCGTACCTGGACGGCGAACTGACGGCCGACCAGCAGGCGCACGTGGAGCGCCTGTTGGCCGCCAGCGCCGAGGCCCGGCAGTTGCTCGAAGACCTCCGCACGGTCGGTCAATCGTTGCAAAGCCTTCCTGTATATAAGCTTGCTGAGGACTTGACGCCTAGAATCCTCCAGGAGGCCCAGCGGCGCAAGCAGTCGGCTCTCCCCGCATCAACCGCCCCGACGCTTGGCCCGAGCACCGCCCCACAGGCAGCATCAGAGGCCGCACCCCGGCCCACAGACGGTTGGCAGGCGCCAGACGCCGCCGTCGGTAAGGATCGGCCTGGGCTTGGATGGAACACTCTCTTCCGAAGGCTCTTGAACTCTCGAGGGATCGTCTGGTCGGCGACGGCCGTAGCGGTGGCGGTGCTCCTGTGGTGGTTTGGACCTGCCGTTCGCCCCCGAATACCCGAAGTGGCCCAGGCCCCCAAGGCCCCAGATCATCTTGAAAAGAAAGCAGATTCCGAAGGGCGATCTTTGGAAGATGCCCCAAACGGCTGGGCTGGCGATGTTCGGCGCAGAGCGCCTACGGGAGCGACCATTGGGCCCCGGCCTGTAGAAGCCCTTTCCCCGGAAGCAATGGAAGCGGAGAAGAAGGCCACGGCATCGTCCGAGCTTCTGGCAGCCGCCAAAGAACCCTCCGTGGACCGGACGCCATCGTCTGCCCCCGAATTGCCTTCGAGGGGCTTTGGGGGAGGCGTGCCCCAAGCGCCGCCTTTAGCACCGGCTATGGCTCAACCTCCTTTGGAGGAAAAGACCTCTGAACCACAAGGAAAAAGGGCATTGGGGGCGTCCCCATCGCCGTCGGCCCATGACGAGGCGGGTAAGGGCCTGGTTATGGGAAGGGGGGTTGGCGCAAGCATGGCAGGGCCAGAAGCTCCCGCACTAGGCTCTCGAGGCCCCGGAGGCAGACCTTCCGGCGATGGCGCAGCGGGCCTAAATGCAATGGGAGAACTTCGGGCGAGTGGGGCTTCGGATGCTCTGCCAGCCCCTGGGGGCGTCGGTCGGCCTTCGGTAGGGGGTGGGGCGGCGTCGGCCGAGCAAAAACAGGTCGCGGAATCCGAGAGTAATCGAGTTCTCCGAAAAGCCTTGCCGCCTGCCCCGGCGGCCAAACCGACTGGACCGCCTTCGGAGGGCTACGGTCCCCCGGCGTCTGCGATGGCGAAGAAGGAGGCGGCTTTTTCCGCCGCACAAGAGGCGTCGGAAAAGGAAGCGGCGGCGGACGCCCCGGCGATTCCGGATACCACGATGGTGGTCGTTTGTGATTTGAGCGCCCCGGCGCTTCGTCAACGCTCCTTTGAACAAATCCTTTCCAGCCAGCAGATTGCCCTCCAAGAGGGCGAGGAAGTTCTGGAAGAATTGGCGGCCCTGGGCCGAGAGGGCGACAGAGATAAGGAATCATCTGCCTCTTCCGCCCCCGAGATCGCCAGAGCGGGAGAAAGAAACGACGGCGGTCCCAAAGCTGTCCAGGCTGTACCGGCGCCAGTTCCGGCCGGGGCGCCGAGCCAACCCCCGCAGAGAGAAAAGAAACTCGCAAAAACCCAAGCATCCGCGGACCAGCGGGCGGAGGGACTCGCCCGAACCGGACAGCTTCCGGCCCAGGGCGGCGGTTTTAGCCGAGGGGGGACCGAAAATCAACTCCAATTTGTGCTGGTCGAAGCCAGCCCGGAACAACTGGAAGGAACCTTAAAGGCCATGCAATCGCGGCCCGAAGAGTTCCTTTCGGTGTCGGTCTCGCCGGCACCGGCCGAGCCGGCCCAGCAGATGTATCAACAATACGCCCGGGCGTATCGGGCTAGGTCGTCTTTTGCAGGGCAAACTCCAGTGGGCCAATTGCCGTCGGCAGGCCGACCGCAGTTTGCCGCGGAGAGAAATGCTTGGCCGTCCGACAAGGCCCCTCCGCCTCAAGCGTCTCGGGGCCCGGAATCGGCGTGGCCCCAGGCAGCCTCCGAATCGACAAAAGGAAAGACGCTCCAGGAGTCGGCTCCTTCAAAAGAAGCCGAACAAGCCTTTCCCGCCAAACCTGCGATGGGCCGTCAGGACCAGCAGATGTTCAGCCAGCAGGCCCGCGCCCGTCGGCTTCGACTGCCCGAACACCTTAGCCAACAATACGCTTTTTCTCAGCAGCAGGCGGGCCAGTCCTTAGAACAACTCCGCCGTCAGGCCCCTGCCGACGCTCAGACGCTGCCTTCCCCGGCGGCGCCATCGGCTGAACCGGATCGTTCCCAGCCGCCGATGGCGCCGGAACCAGCCCCCGCCAAGATGGACTCCGCCAAAGAGGAACGGAAACCACGAGCGCCAGAGGGGCTTTCTCCATCGGGTCCATCGAATCAGTCCGGGACTGCCAGATTCCCACAGACTCAGCAGTTGATCCGGGTCTTGTTTGTGCTTCGCCCAACCGAGGCCGCCCCCTAGTAGGCCCCCATCGGGTGTTTTTTGCGATGTCATCCCAGCCGAAAGGGCGGCGACAATTTGTTACTGCTTGGTACTGCGGTGCAAGCAGCAGGAAGCCGACCCTGTTCCCGTGCAAGCCACAGTCCGGTGTTGTCGCCTTTTCCCCAGCCGTCGAGAAACCGACCGACCGCTCGCCCCGCTAAGGCGAGGGTGGGAGAGATGCCGTCTTGAGGTGGTACGGAGGATTGTTCCTCCTACAAACGGCGGAAGCGGTACAGGGGCGGGACGCTGAGTTGCTATGGTTGCCTGCGGTCTTCCAAAATGGCCAGCGCTTCCAGGACCACCAGCAAGATGAGATCGATCAGGATCAGCCCGGTTAAACCTACAGCCACCGCGCGCATTACCTGCTGGCCGGTCTGGTCGCCCATACCTCCCAATAGCCAGGCCAACGCGCTGGCAATAAAAAAGGCTGCCAGCAAGACCACCAAGCTTGCCAGACTTATCCCCACACAAATTTGCAAAACCGACCGAGGCATCGCATCGCCTTTGAGAAAGAAAACCCGAGGAGCTTTTCCCTGCACACGTTTGGGCGACTGTCCGGGGTGGTAAATATCTTCTGGGACAGGAATCCGGTTGGCCAAGTTGGAGATAGGGAGAGGAAAAAGTTTTTCACTTCCCCATTCCATGGAGCAGCCGGCCCTACCCGACGCGGTCAAACTCGCGAGATTTGCGAAAACTATATAGGTTTCCGATCTCCCTCTAATGGGTTAAGGGACCTATTCTGGATACTATCCAGGGGTTTTTAGAGAATGGTGATTTTTATAGAATACGCAAAACAAGGCGAATAGTCAAAACGGGGTAGGCGGCTAGACTTTAAGGGAGGCGGCACCGGGAGGGGGAGGTTTTGTAGTTTACTATTAAGATGAAATTTATAATGTTTCTGCTCCTTTTCCGGTTAAAAAATGAAAAACTTTTTTGTCTCCCCCCTTTTATTGCTAACTGATTTAGTGTAGGCTATACCATCCATTAGGAGGGAATGTCGGCTTTTCTCCCCTCTAGTGGTTCGACATCCAAGACAGAAAACTTCTTCCAAGGGATAGGACCGGCGACTTCGAACGGTTCCAATAGAGTGGGCAAACAGGAGGATTTTTCTTTGTTCGGAAAAGGGAAATCCCCAACCCAGGGATGTCTATATTTTTGTGTATATTTCGTTGTTTTTTGGCAGCAGTCCGGGAAAGTTTTTTGTGGTTTTTTCGGCTCGATTTTTCCCAACGGAGGTATTGGTCTTTGAATGGCCGGCTAAACTGCTCCCGCCAGTGGATGCAGATACTGTAATTCTGGAGTCTTCTGGGGGCGGTTTCTTTTATTGGCGATTCAAAGTTCAATAAGTTCCCTAAGTGGAGTCGGGAGGTTCTTTTTCTAAGTACATGGGTTGGCTAGTGAGGAGACCGATATGACAGCGAAAATCCGATTGTTGGTGGCGGACGACCATGAAATGGTCCGATTGGGGCTGAAAAGCCTTTTAGAAGGTACGGAGATTGAAATTGCGGCCGAGGCGGCTACCGGCGAAGAGGCGGTTCGGATAGCCCTGAGTCAAGCCATCGATGTGGCTTTGTTGGACATTCGGATGCCCAACGGGGATGGACTGACCGCCCTGGGCCGAATCAAACTGGAAAGGCCGCAGTTGCCGGTGTTGATCCTGTCCAGCTATGACAATCCGACGTATGTGGCCCGTGCGGTGGCCTTAGGGGCCAACGGGTATGTCCTGAAAGGTGCAAGCCGCGAAGAATTGATCCAGGCGATTCGCATCGCCGCCAAGGGAGAAACCACCTGGACTCGCGATGAACTTCGGCGGGTTACCGGCGCCTTGGCTACGCCGCGACTTTCTTCCGATGTCGAAGTGCCGCTCACGCAGCGGGAAAGCGAGGTCTTGAAACAATTGGCCCATGGTCTTACGAACAAAGAGATCGCCCAAGCCCTCCATATCAGTTACGAGACGGTCAAAGAGCACGTCCAGCATATCTTGCGCAAGATCGGCGTTACCGATCGCACCCAGGCTGCTGTGTGGGCGGTGCGCAAAAATCTGGTGTAGCCTTTTTCCGGCGATACTCCAACCGTTGAAATATCGCCGCGCCGTTTTTAGGCCAGATTGTCCTTAAGGCGCGATTCCGGGGGCAGTCCTTGTTGTCATTCCCGCGCAGGCGGGAATCCAGATTAGTGGATCGCTGCTTGCGCAGGGATGACAAGAAAAAGGCCCTGTCCGTTCGGCTGGAATGTTACGGGAGTTTTTGCTCATGGCCAAGGCGACGGATGTTCGGCTGGTATCGGTTTCTGCCCAAACGGAGCATTTCGACTATCGGATGCCGATCAAGTTCGGCGGTCGGGCGTTGAGCGATGTCTTGTTGTTCCATGTTACGGTCGAAGTGGAGACCAGAGATGGTCGGCGGGCCGAGGGGTTCGGCTCGATGCCGATGGGCAACATCTGGGGCTGGCCCAGTAGCCGAGCCACTCCCGATCAGACCCTGGCCGCCATGACCGCCCTGGCCCATCGAATGGTCGAGCGGGCCGGCCAGTACCGGGAGTTCGGTCATCCGCTGGAAATCACCCATGAGCTGAACCAACAGTATTTACAGCCTGAGGCCGAAGCGGTCTGCCAGGAGTTGGGCACGCCGGAACCGATGCCCCGGCTTGCGCAACTGGTGGCGGCCAGTCCCCTGGAAGCGGCCATCCACGACGCCTACGGCAAAGCCCTGCGCGCCAACTCCTACAATCTGCTGGGGCCGGAGTTTGTCAACCGGGATTTGGGCTTCTATCTGGACCAGCAGTTTGCCGGCGAGTATCTGGACCGTTATACGCTCCGAGAGCCGAAGGCCAAAATGCCGCTTTATCATCTGATCGGGGCGTTGGACCCGCTGACGCCAGGCGATGTCCAGACCCGGCCTAACGACGGCCTACCGGTTACGCTGGACGAGTGGATACGGTACGACGGGCTAACGCATCTGAAGATCAAGCTCAACGGCGATGATCTGGCCTGGGACGTGGATCGTGTGGTACGCATCGAGCGGGTGGCCGCCGAAGCGCAGAAGCAGCGCGGTTGTACCCAGTGGTTCTATTCGGCCGATTTCAACGAGCGGTGCCAGAGCGTGGACTATGTGCTGGAATGGCTGGCCAAAGTGGGTGAGCACACGCCGGAGGCGTTGGACCGACTGCAATATATCGAGCAGCCCACGCATCGGGATTTGGCCGCCCATCCGGAAAACAAAATGCACCGGGCCGCCGCCATCAAACCGGTGGTGATCGACGAATCGCTGGTGGATTACCAGAGTCTGCTTCTGGCCCGGGAGTTGGGCTATTCCGGGGTGGCGTTAAAGACCTGTAAAGGCCATAGCGAGGCGCTGATGATGGGGGCGGCGGCCCAGAAGTTCGGCATGTTTTTGTGCGTGCAGGATTTGACCTGTCCGGGATATTCTTTTTTGCATTCTGCTTCGTTGGCGGCTCGTGTGCCCACGGTGGCGGCCATCGAAGGCAACGCCCGCCAGTATTGCCCGGCTGCCAACGCCGCCTGGGCAAGCCGATATCCGGAGTTCTTCCACCCCACCGACGGCAGTGTGCCAACCGGACTTTTGACCGGCCCTGGCCTGGGCATCTGAACGCATCGCTTCCCGTCCCAGCGCCGCCCGTCGCCTCTTTGGTCTCGTTGCTCGCCGTCCAAGGCTAATCACAGGGAACAGGTTAGCGGAATGCAGACCTTGTCCCTGCCGCGCAAGCGGCAGTCCAGATTTCGATACCCTGTCCTGGATCGGGGAGTTTCGTAGGGATGACAGGTTAGGGGGCTTCATTCGGCTGAAGGGTTACGGAAAATTTTCCTTTTCAAGGCTTGCATTTTCTTCTGGGCTATCATAAAAAAGAGCGCAAGCGGGGGGCCTCTATCCTCGAAAGAGAATATCCCGCCTGCGATTGCCCGCCTGTCGATCGCCTCACACCAAGTCCCACCTCCGTGCAGTAGAAACCCGACGGAGTGAACTGTGGGGGAGGTCCTTTCCTGTCCGTTTGGTCTTTTGGAAGGAGGAGCTAGCATGAGCAAAAGTATGGTGAGTCGAACGTGGTTCTTGGTTCTATTGGGAAGCGGGTTAGCTCTGCTGCTTGGAACCAGTTTGGCATGGGCCGAGGCGCCGGCAGCAACGCAAAAGGCAAAACCTTCCGCCCCTGCCAAAAAACCGCCGCCTCCGCCCCAGGCAAAACTGCTGCTTGTTTCGCCGAAACCGCAAAGTTCCGTAAGCGGCCAGGTAACTATTCAGGTCCAGATGGAAGTGCCGACCGGGGCCGCAGAACCGAAACAAATGTTTGCCGGCCTGGGCGGGCCGCCGTGGATCCAGTTGGAACGACAAAACGAGCTGTGGCAGGGCAAATTGGATAGCACCCTGGTACCCAACGGCCCTCAGCAGCTCCGGATTGTTACCGATATTTCCAGGGTGCGGGCTGCTGCACCCGTGCAAGTGGAAAATCCGCTTCGGGTCTGGTTTGCCGATATGCATGGGCATACTTCGTATTCAGACGGGGTATTTTTCCCGGCCGACGCCTACAAGTACGCCCGTCAGACGGCCAAGTTGGACGTTTTTATTTTGACGGACCACTTGGAATCGTTGGACGATAATGAATGGCTGGACGCCCGGGAGGCGGCCTGGAAGGCCAACGAGATGGGCCAATTTACGGCCTTGGTTGGCCTGGAATGGACGAAGGAATGGGGACATTTGTGCATCTACGACCCGCCCACCTACCGCTGGCCCAATGATCCCCAAGAGTTTTACCGGGCGCTAGCGGACGCCAAAGTGGTGGCCAAGTTCAACCATCCCGGCGATGGCGCCGTATCGCATAGCGGCCTGGCTTATTCCGAAATCGGCGATCAGGCCGTCCAACTCATGGAAGTGCGAAGTCCCCAGGAGGAATTGGCCTATCGTCGGGCGCTGCGATTGGGCTGGCACCTGGCCCCGGACGGTTCGACCGACACCCATCAGGCCAACTGGGGCAACTTGCGCACCTGGACTGCCATCTTGGCCCCAGGGCTTTCGCCCCGAAACATCCTGGACGCCCTGGCCAACCGCCGATGCTATTCCACCCAGGATCGCAATTGCCGGGTCTTGTTTACCGTCAACGGCGCCCCGATGGGCAGCATCCTCAAGACGCCGACGCCGAAAGCGCTCGTCCGGCTTCAGATCGAAGACCCGGATCCGAACGACGCCATCGCCGCCGTCGAACTTTACGAAGACGATCGGCTCTTGGAGACCATCCCGGCCAACAACCGCCAGCTCGTCTGGGAGAAAAGCTTAGAACCTGCGCCCGGGAAACATTACTACTGGCTCAAGGTCCTCCAGGCGGATAAGAACACGATTTGGACCGCTCCGGTCTGGGTGGCCATCGCTCCCTAAACGGGCCTCCATGCCCCTCTTGCCGAGACCTGTATAATTCCCTGCCAGGCTGGACATATACGCCAACGTCCGACGGGCTCGATCGGTTGGGCGCATGGTCCGGCAGCCCAACCGGCGTATGGATAGCAGGGTGGAATGGTCTTTGGACCGAAGGGAGGTGTGCGTATGCAAGAGCCGAATTCTCCTTGGTGGCGGCCGTATGCGGCCGGGGCTTTGCTGGGGTTGGTGGCCATTGCATCGGCCTGGGCCACCACCCGTTGGCTCGGCAAGACGACCTATCTTGGCGCTTCGACCACCTTTGTCCGGGCGGCCGGTTTTCTGGAACAGACCGTTGTCCCGGACCATGTGGCCCAAAACGCCTACTTTGCCAAAGAGAAGGTCCGAGTGGAATGGCAATTCATGTTGCTCGTCGGTGTATTCATTGGGGCACTGATCGGGGCGGTCTTGGATCGTTCGTTTCGATGGGAGAGTGTGCCGCCGCTGTGGCAGGAGCGGTTTGGACCCTCTGTGGGTAAACGTGGCTTAGCGGCTCTTTTGGGCGGAATCGTCATGATGATCGGCGCCCGCATGGCCGACGGCTGCACCAGCGGCAACGGCCTGAGCGGCCTGATGCAGATGTCGGCAAGCGGTTTCCTGGTGCTACCGGTGTTTTTCGGCGTCGGGCTGCTGACGGCCATGCTCCTGTATCGAAGGAGGACCTCCGCATGAGTACCGAACATTGGCTCGGACTGATTACCGGTGTACTGTTTGGACTGCTCTTGCAGCAGGGCCGAATCCTCCGCTACGAAAAACAACTCGGCGCCATGCTTCTGCGGGACATGACCATCTTCAAATTCATGCTCTCGGCAGTTGTGGTGGGCATGATCGGTATTACCCTTTTGGCACAGACCGGCCAGATTAGTTACGGTCATAAGGCCCTCAATCTCGGCGCCCTGCTGGTGGGCGGCGCCATTTTTGGCGTCGGATGGGCGATTGCGGGATTCTGTCCCGGCACCGCCGTCGGTGCAGTGGCCGAGGGACGTTGGCACGCCCTGTTTGCTATCCTGGGCATGGTGATCGGAGCGGCGCTATTTGCCGAAATCTATCCGACCCTCCAATCCACGGTACTGGCCTGGAAAGACTTCGGTAAAGTCGGCCTGGCGGAACTACTGGGGATTTCGCCCTGGGTGGTGGTGGCCGTCTTTGCCGGGGTGAGCTTCGGGGCGTTTTATCTGTTTGAAAAGCTGGGCGTTTAGCCGGTAGTGGGGTATTTAGCCGGTAGCTGGCCGTTTAGCCGGTGGCTGGGCGTTTAGGCAGTGGCTAGCCGTTTAGCCAGTGGATGGGCGTTTAGCCGGTCGGCCGGTTAGAAAACCAGGGTGTCCGTAGCCTTTCCGCCGCACAAGGCGTCGGCGATTTAGGATTCTTAGGGTTCCAGGACGATTTTGCCGGCCAAGGTGCTGGCGCCGCGAAGGGTGTTTTCTTCTTGAAGGCGGTGGGCCTCGGCGGTCTGGGCGAGTTTCATGACGCGGTCGATTCGGGCCCGAAGTTTCCCCTCAGCCAGCCACTGGTTGATTTGCTCGGCCGATTGCCGTTGCAAATCCGCCGGGGCGTTGAACATGGCAAACCCATGGATGGAGCAGTCTTTGACGTAGAAGGGGCCAACCGGCAGCACACTGCGGGCTTCTCGGCCTGCCATCAGCACCACCCGACCGCCCAGGCGCAGATGGCCGACGATCCGCTCCAGGTTCGGCTCTCGCAACGTCTCCCACCAGAGATCGACGCCCTGGGGGGCAAACTGTCGGATAGCCTGGTCGGCGTCTTCGGTTTTGTAGAGGATGACCCGATCGGCGCCTAATTGTCGGCAAATCTCCGCCTTTTCGGGACTGCCTGCGGTGGTGATCACCGTAGCGCCGGCCGCTTTGGCCATCTGCACCACACAGGAACCCACGCCGCCGGAACCACCGTGAACAAAAAGCACCTCCCCCGGCCGGATCCGTCCGTGGCGGAAAAGCCCCAGGTGCGCGGTGATAGCCGTCAGAGCCAAGGCGGCTGCTTCCCGATCCGACACGCCCGCCGGCGTCGGATAAAGCCATTGCTCGTCCACACAGGCGTATTCGGCAAAGGTTCCCTGTCGGCCCAGAAGGCCCTGGTTGCTGCCCCAGACCCGGTCCCCGAGGCGAAACCGCTTGACCTCCGGCCCGACCTCGACGACCGTACCGGCCAGATCGCAGCCGACAATAAAGGGCCTTGGGATCGGCGCCTGCACCATGCCGGAACGGATGTAGGTATCAATGGGATTAACGGAGACGGCGCCGACTTGTACCAGCACCTGCGAGCCGGTCGGTTTGGGTGTGGGCAGCTCGCCGTATTGGATCACTTCCGGCGGTCCGGTCTGTTCGATATAGGCGGCTTTCATGGCGCTATTATTCTACGTAACATTGCAACCGAGTGAAGAGCTCCTTTTTCCCTCAAGCGAGAGGGCGGAACAAGAAGCCCACTCCGTTCGGCTGAAATGTTAGATTTTTACAAATCGGGGGGAGCAGGGCGGAGGGGTTACTTCTGCGATGCATCGTCCGGCGAGCGGCGGGCGGTTTGAGGGGAGTCGAGGAGTTTTTCGTGGAATCGGCTCATGCAGTGCAGGCTGCTGGCCTCGCCCCGGAAGCCGACGACTCGTTTATCCACGTCGATCTGCTGTTCGACGACTCGGCCTCGCTGGATGTCGAAGCGGATTTTCCCAGCGGACTGTTGCTGGATGATTTTGGCTTCGATTTCCGGCGGTAGGTTGGGCGTGAGGATTTGGGAACTCGCCTCGATCACCGCGATATCGTCCTGGACGTTTAACAGACGAAACATCTGTTTCGTCTTCACTTTTCGGATGGCGCCGGTCTCCAGGGGCACATCCAACTCGAAGATGTCGGACCAACTATCGCCGACGGCCACCGGTTCGGTCGGCAGGGGCATGGTGATGGGGCTGTCGTTTTGGTCTTGGGACGCCGCCGCTGCCGTGCGCTGCCGATGCAGGATTTTCCCCTCCGGACTGAGGGTGATCTTGGCCAGCGGGACGCCGATCGACTTGGCGATCGTCTGGAAGCCGGGCGGGGGGTCTTTGTCGGTCTGGCTGTTATAGCGGACTTCTTGTCGGCCAGTCAGTTTCTGCCACATTTGCACACTTTCGACCCGATGCTCGAACACGGCCGCCCCATCCGGCTGTACCTGGAGGACTTTCCACACTTTTACCGATTGACTGACCGACTCGGCCGTTTGGCTCACGCCGGAAACCGTGGTTCGGATATTGGCCTGATGGGTAACTTCCCACCGGATCGTCTCGCCGGGTTGGAACTTGTACCGGAGGAGTCGCTTCTCGGAAGTTGTTTTTTCCGGAGAGGTTTCTTTCGGGCTGGGGGAAGTTTGCTCGGGAGCGTCCGGCGTCGGGGAGGCGGAGGGCGCTTCGGGCGTTTGGGGGGCGGACGGCGTTTCCTCCTTCGCCCATCCAGAAACCGTCGTCCCCAGGGCAAGGCCCGCCGCCAACAGCCCAACCCATCCCGCTCGGATCATCGCCTTCCATTGCTCAACGCGCTTCATCGTTTGCTTCCTTTCTTAGCAAGGTCCTAGGAAAATAGAGTCCTTTTTGGACGGGGCGTTATTTGGCAGAGCGTTTTGTATATTTCATTTTACAGGGAACGGTTAGCGGGCGGCGGGCGCCATCGGCCGCCCCAGCCGAGTTTTTCCCGGAGGGTCCGGTAATAGCTGTGTCCCGGGGCGGAGACCAATCGGAAGCGGACCGGCGCCCGTTCGACCCGGACTCGGTCGCCCGGCTGTAGGCTTTGGACCACATGCCCATCCACGACCACGGCGGCGCCCGGGTGGGGATGGGGGATCGCCATTTCATACACCCGATCCGCCGAATCCACTACGGGGCGATTCGTGAGCGTATGGGGGCTGATGGGCGAAATGACAAACGCCTGCAAGTCCTTGCGTAAAATAGGCCCTCCGGCCGACAGGCTATGGGCGGTGCTACCTACCGGGGTGCTGATAATCAGGCCGTCGCAACTATACGTGGTTACGGGTTCGCCGTCAATGGAGAGTTCGATTTCTAGCAGGGCAAACGGCGCCCCGACCAGCACCGCCGTCTCATTCAGGCCCAAGACGCACTGCAAACACTTCTCTTGGCGAAATATCCGGCATTCAAACATCAGATGTTCGACGACCGGGAGCGGCCCCTTGCCCGCCTGCTGGAGCAGTTGGGGGAGTTCTTCGAGAGTCAAATCCGCCAGAAACCCCAGTCGCCCCAGATTCACCGCCGCTACGGGCAACTGATGATAGCCCATCTGCCGGGCCGCCCGAAGGATGGAGCCGTCCCCGCCCAAAACAATCGCCAAATCCGCCTCCACCGTCGATAGGTCCAGACTGCCCGAAAAATCCTCCGCGGCAATCTGGGCGTATTGCCGGATGATGGGCCGAAGTTGATCCGCCCCTTCCCGTACGCCCGGCCTGCCGCCGAAACCTAACAATACCACACGCATCGGTCCACCCGCCTTTGGTCTCTGGAAAGTTTTGGCGAGTCCTGAGAAAAAAACTATTGTACCAATCCCTTTCAGTACACACGAGTTCCGGGAGCATTCCAGCCGATGACCGGCGTCTCCGGCGGGAGGAGGAATACTTGGATCGGCGTCGATTGGGCGGCGCCGGTCTGGCCCGCAGACGTTCCCGCCGCACCCGGCGATCCGACGGCGGCCAGGCCGATCCGAGAGCCTGCCAGCCCCATCTGGCGAAGTTTTTCGCTTACCACCTGGGCCTGTTGGGCGGCCAATCGCGAGGAGCTATCCGATCCCGTCGCCCCGGCGTGGCCTCCGGAACTTGCATCCGCCGATTGGGCAACGATCCACACCCGAAGGTCTTTTCCTTCGGCCGATTGCAACAGTTGGGCCAGCGAAGCCAACCGAGGTTCTGCTTCCGGGGCCAATTGCGCCTGTCCCGGCTGAAAAAGCCCCTCAGAAAGCAACAAACACTGGCCGCTGGCCGGATTCAACCCCAGCGAGGTAAACCGCTTGGCCAACTGGTCCAGCCGAAGCCGAGACTCCGGACTCAAAACCGCCTGCCCGGGCAGATACCCAGGATCGGCGGACGCAGAGGCGTTTTCCCTCAGTTCCAGGCGGCGACGGACCACCTGGTTTTCCTGCCGGACCAGGGCCAGTTCTTCTTCCGCCTGTTGGAGTTTGCGGAGCAGGTGCTCTTGATGGGTGCGGAGGTTTTCCACCTCGGATTGCAGGGCAGCGTTTTTTTCCGTCAAGGCCCGATTCTGGGTCTGGCAAACATTCAGCCGACCTTTCGGAACCATGCACCCCCACAGGCTCAAGAGAATGAAAACGCCGAGCATCCTACTCGGGTAGTTCCCCGGCAGCATGATTCGATTCCTTTCGAATCCGGAAAACAGAGGCCCCAATTCCCTCCGCCAAAATAGTTCCCAAAAGGCCGGTTTTGCCTTCCTGGACGCTCCTTCCCAGCATCCTGACGCCCCAAAAAAAGCCAGTGGCTCGCCCGTACTGTGCGGGAAGCGAACCTTCCCAGGGGTTCTTGATCGGCCGTCGCCAAAGCAAGGCCGTTGAATCGGTCGGAAATTATTTCTCAAACAGGCCGATGATGCCGTCCATGATGGGACTGCTCAGCACCGCCTGGGAGTCCCAACTCCAGATATTGCGGATCATATCGAACATCATCATGCCGGTAATGGTTAGGATGAGCAGACACAAGGCCAAACTTATGACATTCCAGATGGTGTAAGGGGCTTCGGGCAGTGCGGTGGCGGCTAGGGCCGCTGCCGCGGGCATTTCTCCCGGCCCACTGATCGGCGGGGCGCCAAACGGAGCGATCATCGGACCGGCTCCAGTCGCTCCTACCAGATCCTCTTCTAACATGGGGGCTCGTCCCGGCGCAACGCCCGCCGCCGGGGCCGCCTCGCCCACCTCGTCCAGAGCGATCACCTGAGAGCCGCTCTCCGCTTC
Organism: Planctomycetota bacterium; assembly: GCA_029550925.1. GTDB lineage: Bacteria > Planctomycetota > Planctomycetia > Pirellulales > Thermoguttaceae > JANXAQ01. The sequence continues at coordinate 6,019 of JAKPGL010000223.1, read as the reverse complement.
TTCTTCGCCCCCCTCTTCTAGACCCGTTAGGTCGAACTCTTCGCTTCGCAATTGGGTGGGGGAGTCCAGGTCGGCTTCTTCCTCGGCTAGGGTGATCATATCATCCTCGCCGAGTTCGAGGGTTTCTTCCCCCGGCGGGGCCAAGTCCAACGGCTCCTCCAACGACAAGCCGCTGTCGCTCGGATCGACCAGCGAAATGCCGCTGTCGGCGCCCATGGTTACATCGCTGCCCGATCCGCTGCTGCCGCCAAGCACCACCTCTTCTTCTTCCACCACCGGTGCTGCGTCTTCCTCGGCGCCTTTTTTCGCTTCTTTTTTGGGGGCCGGTGCGGGAGGGGATTTTTTGGAAGCAACGTCGCTCTCGGCCAGCGCCAGGTCTTCCTCCATCGCCAGGTCCAACTCCTCCAGGGGGCCTTTGCCGGCGGCGGCCAATTCTTCAGGCTCGACCAACCGCAGATCGCTTTCGGCGGGGGAGACGCCGTCGGCGTGGGCGCCAATGACCGGCCCTGACTTGCTGGAACCTGCGCCGCCCAATTCTACTTCGCTTAGCAGCACATCCGGCCCCGAGGCATCTTCCGACGATTCCGTGTCGATCCCCTCGGTGCGAAGCCGTTCCACATCCTCGGCCTTAAACTTCCAATCAGGCCCGTCCCGAAAACCGCGCAATTTGTTCTCTTCTCGGAGTTTGTTCACCTCTGCAGGGGTCAGACCCAAGATGCGGGCCGCCTCTTGAGTGGTATAGAACTTGGTCATTGGACCTCTCTCCAAACAATTAAGGCGATGGTTGTTCCAAAATGGCCTGAATTTCTCTCGGCAGCGGCGGTTGGCCGTTCAAGTGGATCAATTGCAAGTCCCAGTGGAAATTGCGTACACTCCGCAGGCGAATTTTCCCCTCGGCCAAGTCGATGTGATAGACGCTCATGGATCGGCTTTTGGGATCGATTAGGGTTACCTGCTGATACTTTTCCCCGACGGTCGTGGAAAAGGCGATCAATTGGCCTTCCCCGCTAGCGCCAGGCGATCCGCCCCCCGAGGAAAAGGAAAACTCCTTACCTTCTTTCGGGGTGGCCAACACCCCGGCCGCCATCCATACCAAACACCCCATCCCTGCCAGGCCCAAAATGACCTTTTTCATAACTTGCCTTCCTGAAGAAAAGTCAGGTCAATCAGGGCCTCTACCATTCATTGTAAAAGCCCCAATTGCCGTTGCAAGAGAAAACCTTCTATTTTGCCGATTACACGTCTTTTCCGGGATCACACTCAGCGAGGATGGCTGAGTTTTAGCCCTTTGGTTCTGCCGAAGCCCCCCGAACGGGGGCTTCGGAAACCTTTTCGGTCTTCTGGCTCATCTCCAAGGAAACATCCCCTTAGCCCATAAAGCCTGGGGATACGTGCGATACAATATATTGTGGTTGGTGAATTCTGTCTTTCTACTAATAGTTGTCCTCGGGTTTTTCCCCTGAAATCCCGAGCCTTTTAGAAAAGACCGGGAACTGTTCTAAAGGGTTATACGAATCTGACTACAAAAGGGGGTAAAGGTTCCTAGTTTCTGCGGCCAGACTCTACCGAAGTCTCTACGAAAAGACAAGCCCATTTCAAATGACCTAACCCATTAAAATCAATAGGGTTATGCTCATTTAGGAAGATCGGCTTAGCGCCTCCCTACAAAGAGGGGTGGCGGGACAGAAAAACCTGGTCGAACATTGGCAGAAGACCGCCATTTCCCGGGCCTGGAACCAGACGGAATCCTCCAGGGGGGATGTTTTTGTTGGGGATGTCTTAAGTTATTTGCTGTCAACAAGTTATACCGATTTGCCCCCTGTCCTCTTGACATGCCGGATAGGCAAGTAATAATGGGGATGGAATCGGGTGTTTCGATTCTGGATTCGCTGTAGAGAAAACGGGCCGCCAAAAGCGGTCCGTTTTCCTTTCTTGGGTTCTTTTCGCCGAAGGTTTTTCGAGCCTGCCGGGGAATGGTTTTTCAGGAGGAAATGTCGTCTTTTTCCATCACCTGATTGCCAGGGGTTCTGGGGAAAGACGCGGTCCGGGTTTATAATGGGGTAACACGTTAGCCGAATGCAGTACCTTGTCATTCCTGCACAAGCAGCAGTCCAGGCTACCGTGAAGCGGCTCCTTGGTGATTCAACCTTCCACGGAAGCAGACACACAGAAGCCTCTAATAACAAAGTGCCCTCCTCCTAGGAGCCTGGATCCCCGCATTCGCGGGGATGACAAAAAAGGCACTCCATTCGGCTGAAATGTTACATAATGGGAACCTTGACCCACCGAAAGATTGGGTCTGGGGGTGGAGTTTGGCTTTTCACAGAAGCGGGGCGTTTTTGGGGTTTCCCTCCTTCTGAGGAGAATGGGCCGGCCATGAAAATTGCACGCGTGGAATACTGGCCGGTTACTATGCGATTGGGTCGGCCGTACATGGCGGCGTATGACACCCTGGAAACCACGACGAATATTTTTTTGCGGTTGACGACGGATCGACGTTTTGTGGGGTATGGCTGTGCAGCCCCGGACGACGTGGTAACCGGAGAAACTCCCCAGGATGCCCTGGAAGCGATGCGCAAAGTGGTGGAACCGATGCTCCGGGGGGCCGACCCGCTTCGGCCCGCGGTGATCTTGGAGCAATTGCGCCCGCTTCTGGAAGATCGACCTTCGGCCTTGGCCGCGGTGGATATGGCCCTGTTGGACCTGATGGGCAAAAAGTGCGATTTGCCGGTTTGGAAATTGCTCGGCGGCTATCGGAGTTCGATCAAGACCAGCGTAACGATCGGCATTGTACCGGAGGAGGAGACAGTTCGGCAGGCCCTTTATTGGGTCGGTCGCGGGTTCCAGGCCCTGAAGCTCAAAGGCGGCCTAGACCCGGAGGACGACGCCCGGCGGGTGTTGCGGGTTCGGGAGGAGGTGGGGGAGGAGATCGAACTGCGGTTCGACGCCAACCAAGGATATACCGTGGAGCAGGCGCTGAATTTTATTGAACAGACCCTTCCCGCTCGCCTGGAGCTGATCGAACAGCCGACACTTCAACGCCAATTCGACCAATTGGCCCAGGTAACCCGGCAAGGGGTGGTGCCGACAATGGCGGATGAGAGTTTGGCCACCTTGCGGGACGCGTTTCGGCTGGCACGGGAAGACGTAACGGATATGCTCAATATCAAGTTGATGAAAGTAGGGGGCGTGGCGGAGGCGGTCCAGATTACCGCCGTGGCCCGCGCCGCCAAAATGAAGGTCATGGTCGGCTGTGTGGATGAATCGGGGCTTGGTATTGCCGCCGCACTGCACTTTGCCCTTTCCAGTCCCAGTGTGGCCTATGCCGACTTGGACGGCCATTTGGACCTCCAGGGCGATCCGGCCGCCGAGGCAGTCCATTTGGAGAACGGCATCCTCTATCCTCGGGACGCTCCTGGGCTAGGCTTTGATCTGCCGGAGTAATAGAGCGGGGGGCTTGGCCTCCTTGGCATGCCCCCAGGACGCTGCCCTGAGAAAGGGCAGTCAGAAGTTCGCCCTCCCAGGCTTATTGTCGTTTTCGGGCCAGGAAGCTCCGGGCCAACAGTAGCCCAGCCGCTCCCAGCACCAAAAGCACTAGACTGGCCGGCTCCGGTACGCCCAGTTGCAGTTGCAGGATTTGTTCATTGCCCTGACCGGGCACGATCTGATAAGTCCAATATTGGGCCGGCAGAAGCGAGCCGGCTTCCCACAGGAGTTCCAGTCCCTGATCGGTAATGCCACCCGCGGCGGTGAGCACGTTGAATTTGTCGCCCGATTGGGGCTGGAACCCGGCCAAAAGCCGAATATCCACATAGCCGTCCAGCACCGCCTGCCCGCCCACGCTCACCCAGTCATAGCCGTTGGCGGCCCACTGGCCAGGCACGGCCTGTGTGCCGCCCTGCTGGTAGCCGGCCAGTTCCACCACCAGAGTGCCGGCTTGAGTGTAATTGCTGCTGATGGTCAGATGCCCAGGCGACATGCCGGCGCCTAGGAAACTGCCGGCCGGTGCTTCCACACTGCCCTGTACGGTGCCGTTACCTTGCAAGGTCTGGCCCGAAGCCAACCGAAGCAGCGACCCGGCCAGGCCGGTAACATTCAAGGTAGCCCCTGCCCCCACCCGAATGGCCGACGAACCAGAGATATTGTTGTTGCTGGTATGTGCGAGGGCCAACGTGCCGCCCTGCACATCCGTTGTGCCGGTGTAGGTATTGGCCCCCGAAAGCGTCTGGGTGGCTGGACCCTGCTTGACCAGAGAGAGGTTGCCGGTGATGACGCCGCCGTAGGTTTGATCTGTGCTGTTGTTTATCGTCAGGGTGGCGGCAGTGGCCGAGCTATTGGTTACGGTCATCCCCATCGTAGTGCCTTCGGAGACCAGGCCGGCCACTTGCTGGTTGTAGCCGTTCAGATCGAACTGCGCCGATGCGACATTGCTGGAATTGCCGATCTGCAAAGGCGAACCGGTAGGCAGCCGATCGTTGCCGCCGTCGATCTTCAACACGCCGACCACGACCCTGGTATCGCCGCCGTAGGTGTTTTGACCGCTCAGGATGGTTTCACCACCGACCTCGTTCCGGACGGCCAGGTTATAACCGCTTCCGCCGTCGCCAATCGCACCGGTAACTCGCAGCACCTGACCGGCGCCATTGGCGCCGATTCGGGTATCATTGGCGGCCAAGGTGATCGGTCCGGCCCAGGTGTTCGTGCCGCTAGTGCTCTGCAAGGCGCCAAAGAAGTTTCCACCGTCGCCGGCAATACTGAGGGCTTCGCCTGTAACGGTAATACCGCCGGCCAGCTCCAACCGGGCGCCGCTGGAAACCGTAGTGCCGCCGTCGGTGGTGCCCAGAGCCGTCGGCGAACTGATCCGCAGTACGCCGGCCGACACAGTGGTCGTGCCTTTATAGCTATTATTTCCGGCCAGGGTCCATGTGCCGCTATCGACCTTCGAGAGACTGGCATCAGTAGTGGTGATGTTACCATAGATCACGCCGCTGCCGGCCCCGGCCAGGATCCACTGGCCGCCCGTGGTAGCGCCGCTTTCGTACTGAAAATTGCCGGTAAAGGTGAGGGTAGCTGCCGTATTGGTAACTTCCAGCCGGGCTTTGCCATACGTGGCATCACTGAACAGGCGGATCTCCTTGTCGATGGTGGCATTTGTGGTTCCGGTATATCGGAGCGTGCCTGTATCGACCGAATAGGTGCCTTGTCCCAGTCGGAGTTGGCTATGGCTGCCCAGGGCGGCCACGTCGGCCACACTGATCACCCCATAGGAAGCCATGATTTTGCCGGAGAAGGTGTTGATGTTATTGGCATTGCCCAGGGTAAGCACACCGCCGTCGGTAAGGGTGAGGTTACCGGAGCCGCTCAGTTGGCCCGAAATGGTGGCATTGCCGCCGCCTCGCACGACCAAAGAGTTGCTGCCCAAAGATACATTACCAGAGATAGTAAGGGTGCTGCCGCCGACGATATCGATTCGGCTACCCGCCGTCAGACTGATCGGTCCGGCCCAGGTGTTCGTGCCGCTGGCGTTCCGCAAAGCGCCCTGACCGCCACCGTCGCCGGCCAGTTGCAGGGCTTCGTTGGCAACGGTAATACCGTCTGTTAGTTCCAACCGGGCGCCGCTGGAAACCGTGGTACCCGTAGCCGCGGTACCGTCGCCAGCTCCCAGGGCCGAACCGTGGGTGATCCTTAGCACCCCCTGGCTGACGGTGGTTTGCCCCGTGTAGGTGTTCGCCCCGGAAAGGATCAGGGTGCCACCGGCCGTTTTGGTAAGGGAGCCACCGCCAGAAATCACCCCGGTTAAGCTCAAGGAGTTGTTATCCACCTGAACCGTATTGGCGCCTGTTAAGGTAATGAAGCTCTCCACGGTCGTATTCGCTCCGTCCGAGCGGATCGTAGCACCGTTAAGGTTCATCCCCATCTGGTAGGTATGACTAGTGTTATTAGACGGAAAATAAGCAGTTGTGCCGCTGTTTAGTGTCAAGGTACCACTGGTCCAGCTACTGCGTGCAAGGAGCAACGT